>JBMTAX010000110.1:0-8119 GCA_049429145.1 Myxococcota bacterium | reverse complement strand
GCCTTGGAATCCCTCCCGAGCTTTGGTGATGCGCGCGGGGCCAATGCTCTCGTCGTGCAGATTGAGGCGCTGCAATCCTGGGTCATCGAGGCAGACATCGACGGCAAACCGGTGATGCCATTTCTGCGCTCACTGCGTACAAAAAATCAGGATCTTGGGTCGCTGCTTGACCAAACCGGCGATTCCCCGACATCGGATTGCGAATACCTGGTGCTCAATAGTCTCTTGCCTCTCGAACGTGGCTCTGTCGCGTTTCGGCGGCCAGGCAATGACTTCGTGGCGCTTCCGAAAGTGCTGCGCGAGGCCGGGTACTCGACGCTGTCGGCGCACGGCTATACCCGAGGTATGTGGAATCGCGCTGTGCTCCATCCCCGGTACGGCTTTGACAATTCGTATTTTCTCGATGACCTGCCCCCGGAACCGAAGCTTGGCTGGGGAATGGGGGATAAGCCTTTCTTTGGTCACGCCATCGACTTGTTGCGCGATTCGCAACAACCGTTTTTCGCGTTTTTCATCACCCTGACCTCGCATCACCCCTATCATTATTTGCCACCGGAGGAGCGGACCCTGGATGCCGCCGGGTTGCCACCGGTGATGGGCGACTATCTTGCGTCCATGCGTTACGTCGATGAGGCCCTGCAAGGATTGTTCGAGGGCCTCAGGGAACACCGCCTGTTGGAGAACACCCTGGTGATGCTTTACGGCGACCATGATGCGAAATTGCGCTGGTCGTCGAAGTCTGCTGCTGTGGCGGCGCCGCGGCTCGGCATCGAGCAGGAGTCGCTTACGCGCATCGGTCGCCGAGAATGGACGGTCGATAGGGTCCCGGCGCTCATCGTGATGCCCTCAACGCATGCGACTCCAACGGACGACGTGGAGACATTCGGTGGCCAGATAGACCTCGGGCCAACGCTGCTGCACCACCTCGGGATTCGCGCCCCTGCGGCTTGGCTTGGGTCGCCGCTCGTGCCGCAGCGGTCGGGTTGGGTCTTTCGCGGTGATGGAGCAGGGGGAGACGACGTGTTCGATGTCCCGCCCGCTGGCGGACCGGCGGCCTGTCGCCGCCGCGACGGTGGAGCGCTCAGCGAGATGGATCGCCTGGGGTGTGGGCGCTTGGTCGAGGCGATCTCCGCCCACCGCAAGGCATCGGCGTCGATCACCCTCCATAATCTTGCCCACAGCGTTTCGTCCAAGCCCGTTACGTCTCCGTTCGCTCCTCCTTGAGCGAGCACGCAGCGTGGGTATTTAGGCTTCGATTTCGCCGTGATCCTCGGGGGAGCACCGCGTGGGTCGTCTCGACGTCACCTGGTTCGCGCACCCGTGCGTCTCGTACGGCATCTCACTGCCATGTCGCCTGTTCCCCAAGTCGTTTGGTTCAAGCGTGACCTGCGCCTCGCTGACCATGAGCCTCTTGTGCAGGCCGCGGGCCGCGGACCGGTGGTGGGTTTGTACATCTACGAGCCTGCGGTGCTGCGCGGCGAGGGATGGGACCCTCGCCATTTCGCCTTTGTCGCGCAGTGCCTCGAAGAACTCGCTGCCGGCATGAGGGCAAGAGGCGGGCGCTTCGCCTTTCGCGTCGGGGAGGCCCCCCAGATCTTCGACCAGTTGCTGCGTGAGCTCGGGGCCTTCGAGTTGTGGTCGCACGAGGAGACCGGAGACCTCATGACCTGGGCGCGTGACAAGGCGGTCAAACGTCTCTGTCGCGCCCGTGGCATCCCCTGGAAAGAGCTACCGCCGGCCGGGGTCTTTCGATCTAATCCCCATCGTGCCGGTTGGGCGGCGCGCATGGCTCACCCGCCGCTGGCTCCGCCCGGGGGCTTGTCGTCGGTACAGGTCGACGAGGAAGGTCCTCGCACGCTGGCAGATCTTGGACTCCCGACGTGCACCATTGATGTGCAGCGCGGCGGAGAGGGGGCCGCGCGACAGACGCTGCGCTCGTTTCTCGACGAGCGGGGGGAGCATTACCGACGCTCCATGTCATCGCCATTGCATGGAGAGGAGGCATGTAGTCGACTATCGCCGCACCTCGCATATGGCACATTGAGCACGCGAACCGTGCACCACAGGGTTCTACAGGAGCTCGCACGACGTCGTCACCAGCCAGGCATCGAGGGAGCGCGGTTTCGCGAGGCATTGATCTCATTCTCTTCAAGACTGCGTTGGCGGTGTCATTTCATGCAGAAGCTCGAGGACGAGCCTGGCCTCGAGCAGCACAACGCCAATCGTGCCCTCGACGGGATGCGGCCCATGGAGGTCACGACGTCCCTACAGCAACACAAGCTCGCCGCTTGGCAGGACGGGCGCACCGGCGTGCCCTTCGTCGACGCATGCATGCGGAGTCTTGCCGCTACGGGGTGGCTGAACTTCCGGATGCGGGCCATGCTGGTGTCGTTTGCGACGCACCACCTCTGGTTGCCCTGGCGCCCAGTAGCCCTGCACCTTGCGCGTCTGTTCGTCGACTACGAGCCGGGGATCCACTTTCCTCAAGTGCAGATGCAGGCGGGTTGCACCGCCAACAACACCCTGCGTGTGTACAATCCGGTAAAGCAAGGCCGCGAACAAGATCCTGAGGCCACGTTCCTCCGACGGTGGGTGCCAGAGCTGGCGGGGCTGGATGCGGCCGACGCCTTCGCGCCCTGGGAAAGTCCACTTACTGTCGCCAGCGCTGGGTTGCGTCTCGACATCGACTACCCTGCGCCCATCCTCGATGTTCAGGCTGCCGCCCGGGCCGCGCGGGACCGCATCGCTGCCGCTCACAAGCAGCCGCTTGCCAGGGAGGCTGCACAGCTCGTGCAGCAGCGGCATGGGTCGCGCCGTCGAGGCTGGCGCCGCTAGGGGCCGCATGAGGAGGGGAAGTACGAGCATGTTGTGAAAGCCCGCTGCGAGGGGCAGACCCCCCCTATGGATATGGAAGTGGTCGTGGTGCTCGTCAGAACAGAGGGCGCGCTCAACCTCGGGAGCGTCGCCCGGCTGTGTGACAATTTCGGTTGCGCGTTGCGCCTCGTTGATGTGCAGGCGAAGACCGACGCTGAAGACGCGACCATGATGGCGTACCCCTCTGATGGCCTGCTGCGCGAAGCGCCCCGCTTCTCGTCGTTGCGAGAAGCAGTTGCCGATGCTGCTTGCGTCGTGGGGACCTCGTCGAAGCTCGTGGCCGCCAGAGATGCAGCGCCGCTCGACACCCGGTGGGTGCGTACCCTGCGAAACGACCTCGACGGGCCCCTTGCCCTCGTCTTCGGCAACGAAAGGCTCGGCCTCACCAAGGCAGAGGCTGAGCAGTGTCATCACCTCGTCAGGCTATGCACCACCGGACCTCGTGACAGCATGAACCTGAGCCACGCGGTGGCTGCTACGCTGCAGGTGGTCGCGCTGTCTTGTCTCGAAGAGAAGGCGCCACGGACGGCACCGCCTGATTCTGACAAGGCGGGTCCCCAGCGACGTGAGGCATTGCTCGCCACCTGGCTCTCAGCCCTCGAGGGCGCTGGTTATTTCCGCAGCCAAACACGCCAGGGCTTTACCCCGCGCTTGCGCGCGCTGCTCGAGCGTATGGCCCTCAATCTAGAGGACACGGCGCTGCTCGAGGGGATGTTGCGCATCCTCGGCCGCCGAGAGGATGCAAAGCCATGACGACAGCGCCGCAGGGCACCGCGGACATATTGCTGCTGGCGCTGAACGCCACGTGGGAACACGCCTCCTTTGGCCTGCGCTGCCTGCACGCAGCCCTCGACGAGCTGGCGTCGCGGGCAGACATTCTTGAGGTCACGGTCAATGACCGGTCCGCGGACATCGTCGAGCGCGTGCTCCAATATGACCCTACTATCGTTGGCCTCGGGGTCTATGTGTGGAATGCCCGTGAATCGCTCGAGGTAGTGAAGCTATTGAAGGCGGTGAAACCCTCGCTGACAGTGGTGCTCGGTGGGCCCGAGGTCAGCCATGAAACCAACTACCACGAGATTCTAGCTCGGGCAGACTACGTTGTCACTGGGGAAGGAGAGGATGTATTTCGGGAACTCTGCCAGAAGATACTCTCTCCAAAACGCATGGCGGAGACAGTGGGCCGCCCGGCCCTCCCTTCGAATCTGTTACCGGTGCTCTCTGCTGGCGAGGAGAAAACCGCCCAAGTCGGCGGCGTGACGATCATTGCAGGAGGGCAGCCTGACCTTTCCACAGTGTTCCAGGCACGCTCTCCCTACGACCTTTACACCGATGATGATCTCGCCAAAAGAGTGGTCTATCTCGAGGTCTCGCGCGGCTGTCCGTTCCGCTGCGAATTTTGCTTGAGCTCCCTTGATGAGCGGGTGCGTGTTTTTCCGCTCGACGCTTTCCTCGCCACCCTAGAGAAGCTGCTTCACCGCGGCCTCCTGCGATTTAAGTTCGTCGACCGCACCTTTAACCTCAAACTCCAAGACGCTTGCCAGATCCTCGACTTCTTCCTCGAGCGGATTCGCCCAGGTCTGTTCTTGCATTTCGAGATGATTCCCGACCGGTTGCCCGAACCTCTGCGCACCCGCCTCGCCCGTTTTCCGCCTGGCTGTGTGCAGCTCGAGGTTGGCGTGCAGACCCTGGATGAGGTGGTCTCGGCACGCATTTCACGGCGGCAAGACGTAGAGAAGCTCGAGGAGAACATTCGTTGGCTGCGCGCGCACACGGGGGTTCACCTGCACATGGACCTCATCGCAGGATTGCCCGGCGAAGACCTGGCCACATTCGGCCGCGGCTTCGACCAGCTTTTCGCCCTGGGCCCACAGGAGATTCAGCTCGGCATCCTCAAGCGGCTGCGTGGTGCTCCTATCGACAGGCATACCGCCGCTTTCGGCATGAAATACAGCGAAAGTCCGCCCTATGAGGTGATCGAGACCTCAGCCATGAGCTTCCTTACCCTGCAGCGGATCAAGCGACTGGCGAGGTATTTCGACCTCGTCCACAACAGCGGCCGCTTTGTCGCCACGGCCGGCCTCCTCGTGACGACGTCACCCTTCGACCAATGGCTGCAGTTCTCAGATTGGCTGTTTCAGCGCGCGGGCGCCACGGCTGGCATCTCCTTGTCGCGCTTGTCGTCCTACCTGCTCGAATACCTCGTGGAGCAACGCGGCCTCGACGAGAACACCGTCCGTCAGCACCTCGAGCAAGATCTCGGTCGCAGTCGAGTTCCCGGTCTTCCTCGTCGTCAGGGGCGGCATGTCGGAGCAGCTGACTCCAATGACGCTGCCGCGACGGCTCGCGCCGCGCGACCCACCCATTCCCCCCCGCAGTAGGAAGCATGTCCTCCCGGTAGGGAGGTCTTGCCTCAAGTCACTTCGCCCGTTTGTAGCCGCCAGAGGGAGGCGTAGGTGCCGCCGCGAGCGAGCAGCTCCTCGTGGGGGCCACTCTCCTCGATGGCACCTCGTTCAAGCACGTGAATGCGATGTGCATAGCGAACGGTGGAGAGGCGGTGGGCGATGAGCAGCGTGGTGCGGTTGCGGGCGACATGGGCGAGGGAACGCTGAATGGCCGCCTCCGTCTCATTGTCGACGGCGCTTGTGGCCTCATCGAGAATCAGTACTTTTGGATTTTTCAGGAACGCCCGCGCCAGGGCCAACCGTTGCCGTTGTCCCCCCGACAGTTTCTGTCCTCGCTCCCCTATGTGGGTGGCAAATCCCTCGGGGAGCTCCTCGATGAACGAGAGGCACTCGGCTTGTCGTGCCGCCTCGACGATGGCGTCATGACTGACATCGATGGCCCCATAGGCGATGTTCTCTGCGACCGTACCATCGGCGAGAAAGGTGTCTTGTGCCACGTATCCAATCGCTCGTCGCAGCTCGTGCGGGTGCAAGGTAGAGATGTCTCTCCCGTCGAGCAGGATCCGGCCATGCTCAGGCTCATAAAATCGCAAGAGCAGTTTCACCAGCGTTGATTTGCCGGAGCCGGTGGTGCCCACGAAGGCCACGGTCTCGCCCGCGCTGATGTCGCAATCAATGCTGCGCAAGGCGGGCGTGCGGGCTTCATCGTAGCGGAACTGAAGTTTTTCCAGGGCGAGCGCACCTTGCAACTTGAGGTCGCCGGCGGGGGTTCCCTCGACGGAAATGCGTACGGGGAAAGTGAGGAGGTCAAGAGCCCTGTCGATGGATGACATCGAGCGCTGGTACATGTCAGCGACATCAGCGAGGCTGGTCATGGGCCACAACAGTCGCTGCGTCAAAAAGACGAGCACCGAATAGGCGCCCACCTCGAGCCCACCATGCAAGGTGAGCCAGCCGCCGTAGACCAATGTCGAGGTAAACCCGGCGAGGATGGCCATCCGTATCACGGGGGTGATGGCCGAACCGACGCGGATGGCTGCGGCGTTTGCACTTCGGTAGCGCTCGCTGGCATCGCGCAGGCGCTCTACCTCGAGCTCTTCTGCGGCGAAGGCCTTGATGGTGGCAATCCCCAATAGGTTGTTATTGAGCCGGGCAGAGATGTCTGCAGCCGCCTCACGTACCCGCGTATACCGGGGCGCGAGTTTGCGCTGGAACCAGAACGCCCCGATGAGAATCAGCGGAACAGGGAGCAGCGCGACCACCGCGATGCGAGGCTCTAGGACAAAGAAAATCCCCGCGATGACAACGGAAGAACACAGGACTTGAATGATCTGGTTGATGCCACCATTGAGAAATCGCTCCATTTGGTTGATGTCCTCATTGAGGACTGACATCAGATTTCCGGTTCTGACTGACTCGAAATAGGACAGGTCGAGCTGCTGGGTGTGGCGGTACACATCGATGCGCAGCTCGTGCTGGAGGTCTTGGGCGAGATTTCTCCACCAGACATGGTAGAGGTATTCAAATAGCGATTCGCCACCCCAGATGAGTACGTTGAATGCACCAAGAGCCAGCAATTGAGGCCAGGTGTCGCGGATCCCGAAGCCAGCGAGGATTTCACGTGCGAGAAAGCTCTCTTCGCCGCGTACGACCACATCGACCGCGGCCCCGATCAATACCTCCGGTAAGATATCGAAGATTTTGTTGAGAACGGAGAAGAGGGTGGCGAGGCGAATGTCACGGCGGTGGCGTCGCGCATAATGGAGCAAACGCGCAAGCGGATGGGGGACCGTGACCCCGGGGGATGCTGCAGCGTCGGCGTGTGGCTTCATGACCATGGGCGCATTCCTTGACGAGTCGGCGCTTACCCTCTCGTCTATCCGCGGGACGACAAGGGGGAGCTACCGGTGACGTGATGGGGCTTCACCGAAATGGGCCATGGCTTGAAACGTAAGGGGACTCAACCCGCCGTAGGTGTGGCCACCATGCGACGGATTGGCGTTCATCCACCTCAGGTCAGCCGCCAAGCATCGACCGCCGTACTCGTTCCACCTCGTCGTCGTCCTCGACGGGCGTGAGTACACCCGCAGGTTCCCTGCGCAACAGCACCACGGTCGTGCGATCGGTCGGGTCGACGGCAATGAGATAACGATGGTCTCCGGCGGCGACTTCACGGACCGTCTCGAGGGTACGCTGTTGTCCATCCGCGAGATGGAGCAGCACTCGCGGCGGTGGCAGCTCTCGCTCCGGACGAGCACGGCCATCGTCGTCGATGCCACCCCGCGCGAGGTCCAATAAGATGGCCACTTGTGCCGCCTTCGTCACGCGACGAGGCGCTTCACCGGGACTCGTCGCAGCAGAGAAGACCGCCCGCACGCCATCAGGACCTTCCGCCACGACAAATGACTCGCCACGGTGGGCCACCATGCGGAGGGCGCGATAGGTCACAGGGTGCCCCCGCTCGTCATTCGCTTCGAACACCACCGTCGGAGAGGCACGGTCTGAGGCCAGGGCCGCGAGGTCTTCTTGCAGTTGGGACACGACGGTTTCGTCCCGCTCGGGAACGAGCTGGTCTCCGTCGTGGCGCAGCGCGACGAGCCCGCTGCCTTCAGCGATGGCGAGGGTGAAGCGCACCTCCCCCCGTTCCACTTGCAGCAAGGGCAGCGCGACGTGGTGCCGGCCCTCTTCGTCGCGGAAGCTCCACACCGTGAGCTCGCTGGCTCCCGCACGGATGGACTCAACCATGGAGACTCCGCCACGCAATGTATACAAGTGGCAGCAGGGCGACGGCGCCCGCGACGGGGTTGAGCGCGAGCGCCAACGACGCTGCTTGCTGGTAC
>JBMTAX010000109.1:0-8122 GCA_049429145.1 Myxococcota bacterium | reverse complement strand
GTGCCGGTATCGCTGGAGGTCCGACCGGTAAATGACCCGCCCACTGCCACCGCGCCTTTGCTCGAAGGCAGCGAGGATAACGTCCTGCGAGGGAAAATCAGCGCTTCTGACGTCGATGGCGACGTGCTGCGCATCCGCCTCAAGGACAGACCCAGGAAAGGTGCTGTGACGTTGGATGAGGTCACGGGCGAGCTCGAGTATGCGCCCCAACTCCATTTCTTCGGAGACGACCGGTTTTCGGTCGAGGTCAATGATGGGAAGGTGCCCGTCGTCATCCAAGTGGGCGTCAAGGTTGCGGCGGTCAATGACCCCCCGATCGCCGAGGCGGTGGAGTGGCGGCTGCGCGAGGATGAAACGCAAGAACTGTCGTTGCGCGCGACAGACCCGGACAATGACGTGCTCACCTGGCGAATAGAGACTCTCCCCCCACGAGGCCAGCTAGCTCTGGTCGATGAGCAGCAAGGTCGAGTCCGCTTCACGCCTGCGAAGAATGACAATGAAACGGTCATTTTCCGCATGGCCGTCTCTGACGGTTCCGCTTCTGTTGTGGTGCCCGTAACGGTGTTGATCACGCCTGTGA
Source organism: Myxococcota bacterium (assembly GCA_049429145.1). GTDB lineage: Bacteria > Myxococcota > UBA727 > UBA727 > CAYLZW01 > JBMTAX01. The sequence goes on along the minus strand of JBMTAX010000109.1, from coordinate 7,542 downwards.
ATGATCTCCCAGAGGTCTCCAATTTGCGGCTCGAGACGCGAGAGGACGTTGCCGTGAACGGCCAGTTGGAAGCACGCGATGTGGATGGCGACACCCTTGCCTTTTTCCTGAAGCGCACCGCGAAGTTTGGGGCCGTCGAGTTGGACGCCGCGAGTGGTCGTGTCCGCTATCGACCGGACGATGACCGCAATGGCCTGGATTCGTTCACGGTGACGGTGAAGGACGGGAAGAGCGAAGTGGACACGATGGTGGAAGTGGAGGTGGCGGCGATGAACGACCCCCCCAAGGCCGCTTCCGTGCAGGCCCGGAGCCCTGAGGACACGCCCTGGGAGAGCACCCTTACCGCCACAGACCCCGAGGGGGATCCCTTGCGGTGGTCTGTGGCCAAGCCCCCGGTGGCGGGAACGCTCGAGGTGCTTGAGCCGTCTCGCGGGCGGGTTCGGTTCCTCCCACCGGAAAACTTCGCCGGACCGGTGGACCTGTCACTGGCTGTCACAGACGGTGAACTCACCACCCCCGTGGTGGTGAGCCTTGACATCACCCCAGTGAATGATGCTCCCGTTGCGACGTCTGCGGAAGTCGACACCGTCGAAGACCAGCCAGTGGAAGGATCGATGCAGGGGGCGGACATCGAGAATGATCCCCTTCTCTTTCGGATATCTTCTCCTGCTCGATACGGAACTGTCGAGGTAATCGACGCCATCACTGGCCGCTATCGCTATACCCCCGTGCCGGACTTTCATGGCGAAGACAGCTTTAGCTTTGACGTAAGCGACACAAAAGCCGCGAATCGTGGGCAGGTCCGCTTGCGAGTGGCACCACGAAATGATGCGCCCACCGTGGTCCCTATTGCCTTGAGAACCGCAGAGGATACGCCTGCTCGAGGGCGCATACAGGCATCCGACGTCGACAAAGATAAGCTGCGGTACCGAGTACGGGAAAATCCGCGGCGGGCCAATCTGGTGCTCGACGAGGATTCGGGGGCATTTGTCTATACGCCCTCGCTGAACGAAAATGGTGAAGACGCTTTCGATATTGTCGTCAGCGATGGCACAGCAGAAGTGCTCACTACCGTTGCGGTTGAAATTCTGCGCGTCCCCGATCCGCCGGTGTTTCGGGATGTCGTCTTGCCCGCGCGCGAAGACGAGGAACTCGTCGTAGATGTCCCCGCCGAAGACCCCGACGGTGATCGGTTGACCTATCGGCTGCTGTCGAACGCCAACCTGGGTGAAGTTACGCTGCGCTCCGAGACGGGGCCCCTCGTGTACATCCCGCGTGCGGACCTTCACGGTCGCGATGAGATCCAAGTAGAGGCGAGCGATGGCCGTTCGAAGGTCCGAGGGACCGTTAGGCTGGAGATCCAGCCGGTGAATGACGCGCCTCGCGTGGCTCCCCTCGGGTTGACTGTCGACGAAGACGGCGCGGTGACGGGACGCCTCCAAGGCGAGGACGTCGATGGTGATCGCTTGCGATTCCGGGTCCACTCTCCACCCACCCTCGGCGAGGTAACCTTCGATGCACAAGACCCCGCTCTTCTCGTGTACCGGCCTGCCAAGGACCAAGACGAGGACGTGACCTTTAGCGTGGTTGCGTTCGATGGTGTGACGTCTTCAGAGCCCGCAGTGGTTTCGGTCCATGTGGAGCGGTCCAATGATGCACCGGTGGCAGTTGCCGCAAGAGTGGTGGCACAAGAAGACGTTCCACTTTCCATTCAGCTCCAGGGGCGGGATCCAGATGGGGATCGCTTACGCTTTGAAGTGGTGAGGCCTCCTGCTAGAGGCACGCTCGAGCTGGAGGATCACGACCTCGGACGGGTGCTCTTCACTCCCGAGAAAGACATTTACGGAAAGGATTCCTTCTCTTTCCGTGTGCGGGATCCAGACGGCCTAGAGTCGACTGCCATGGTTCGCATCACCGTCGAACCGGTAGATGACCGTCCCATCGCCATCGCTGACGCCACCGAAGCTCCGCGCTTTGGAAGGGTAACTCGGAGGCTCAATGGCTACGACCCAGAGGGGAACGCGGTCACCTTTAGAATCGTCAAGCAGCCGCGCGGAGGACGAGTCACCTTGGATGATGCGACTACGGGAGGCTACACCTTTGCCGCTGATGCTGATGCCCCCAGCCGCGTCGCTTTCGAATTCGTCGTCAATGATGGTGCGTTAGACTCTGCCCCTGCGGTGGTGGAGATTCGCCTCCGGTAGCCCGGCGCCTCGGACGGTCGATCGAGGAGCAGCGTCCTCGATGGCCGCAGTCCAGGCCGCCACTTGGTCGGCCGTCATCGGGCCATGGGGTGTGAGTCTGACGTCGAGGAAACCCCAATTCTGAATGTCTACGAGATATTGCGAGCGCGAAAGGAATGGACCTCGGCAGAGCGGGCGACCTCTACCTGGGTCAGCGCTATCTTCTGGCTCCACCAGTCGGGCTAGCAATTGCGCGTACGCGCAAGCCGGTACCGTTGCGGTAAACGACGGGTACACATAGCGAAAGAGGACAAGATGGGCGAGGAGTACTTCTTCGTGATGACGAAATCTTCGCAATAGCCGAGGCCAGTCCAGTTCGGTCCCGCACGCCAGGAGCAGGTGCAAGACATCCGCTCCATCAAATCGTTCCCGTTCCATGACGAATGCTTTCTGCCAAATCATCTCTTCTGCGGGACAGAGCAGTACCTGCACCCCAAGAAGCTCGAACGGGGTCGCGTGTGCAAACCACTCATCTTCGACGTAAGCGAGGCCATTCCCTGAACTAAAAATGAGGTCAGCGCAGCCTGCCGCACTCTTGACCTTCGCCAGCCAGTGGGGGTGTGTGACTTCAGTCGTCCATTCATGGTGGCCTACGGCCGCCGTGGCCAGCGGCAAATCCGATTCCCGCAGGAACAGATCGAGGTCTCGCGAACGGCGCTCGACACCCGTATGCTGGGAGAGACCGTAGCCGCCACCCACGAGAAAAGGGACCTCCGCCTCGTTGAGGCATCGCAGCACGCGACGGTAGAAATGACTCGCTTCGTGGTTCTCCTCCATCGTGACTTCCGCCCCGGTACATGTCCCATGTGAAGAGATTTCGGTTCTCTTGGTGCAAGAAGCGCTCGCAATGAAGCTGCGTCCCCTGCGCGCCTTATGGCCCTGGATATTCGTCTGTCCGAAGACGATTTCGTTAGGCGCCCGCCGGCAGCTACCGACGCCAATGGCGCAGAACTTGGAGCCACGATGAGAAGCATTGCTGATGCGAGCGCCGCGTGCGCCGAGGACGCGCGTCTCGCCCTTGGCGGTGCGGAAAGCAGGAGAGAGCGTTGAGGATTGCAGCTGTGGGAGATCTGCATTGTGGGCGCGGAACAGAGGGACGACTGCATGGGCATTTCGGTGGACTCGCGGAGCACGCAGATATCCTCCTGCTTTGTGGAGACCTCACCGACTACGGTCTCCCGGACGAAGCCAGAGCGCTTACCCATGAGCTCGCCAGTGTTTCATCGCTCCCCATCGTCGCTGTGCTGGGAAACCATGACTACGAGGAGGGCCACGCGGAAGAGGTGGTGCGTATCTTGCGTGGGGCGGGCATCATTGTCCTCGAGGGGCAGTCTTGTATCATCGGCAATGTCGGTTTTGCGGGCACCAAAGGCTTTATCGGAGGATTTGGGACCCACACCCTCGGGGCGTGGGGCGAAAGTGCTACCAAAGCGATCGTACAGGAGAGTGTTCGCGAAACGATGCTGCTCGAGGCAGGGTTGGCAAGGTTACGCACCGATTGGAAGATCGTGTTACTCCATTACGCCCCTGTGAGTGGGACCTGCGAAGGCGAACCACCGGAGATTTTGCCATTTCTTGGCAACAGCCGGCTGGAGGAGCCCATTAATCGATATAGGGCATCTGCCGTCTTTCATGGTCATGCACATCGAGGAACCTTGGAAGCACACACTTGTACCGGTATTCCAGTCTTCAATGTTTCCCTCCCATTGCTGACGCGACAGGGTCACGCCGTCGCCGGGGCATTCTTGATCGACACAGAGGAGTTGACGGGGCGACAACGAGCTCCCGTGCCGCTTGAAGGAGCACACGGCCCGCCAGGTTAGGCGCGCAGGTCATCATTTCCTCGGAGGCGCTCCTCGCCGGACTGTGGAGGGCCATCGCCGACATTGGCTTTCGTCATCGCGTGTTGCCGCGTACGCTTGTGCTCCCGCGGAGCCCCATCATGACCAGGAAAGCCGACCTATACCTCCTCACATCTGCCGCCCTGGCAGGGCTTTCCGCTGACGACCAGCTGCTGCTGGCAGGCTTGCGTCAACGCGGGCTCGCAGTGGAGCCGATCGTATGGGAAGATCCTTCTATCGATTGGGAGCAGGCGCCTCCCACTGTGATTCGATCGACATGGGACTATGCGTATCGCCTACCCTTATTTCTAGAATGTCTGACAAAGGTCGAGCGCCATACGAGACTGCTCAATCCACTCAGCCTCGTACGCTGGAATGCGCATAAGTCCTATTTGTTAGACCTTTTTGCGAAGGGCATCGAAGTCATACCTACACACCTTCTCCGGCGAGGGGGCGGTGACCAAGAAAATGTCCTCGCGAACATGGTCGAACAGCACGACATCGTGATCAAGCCGGCAGTGGGCGCAGGAGGAAAATGGACGTACAAAATCGCCAGAGGGGATCTTCAGAACGCCTGGAAGTGCGCGAATAAAGTCCTCTGCTACGAGGACGCGCTCGTGCAACCCTTCGTTCCGGCCGTGATGTCCCGCGGGGAGGTCTCTGTCATCGTGATCGACGGCTCGGCGAGTCACGCGGTGCGAAAAAAAGGCGCAGCGGAAGACTTTCGAGTCCACTCCGAATATGGCGGGACGGTGGAGCCGACAGGCCTGACGCCCATTCTCGCTGATTATGCGACGCGCGTGCTGGACGCTTTGCCAGGAAACCCATTCTACGCTCGCATTGATCTTGTGGAATCAGACGAAGGGCGGCCCCTTCTCATGGAGGCTGAACTGATTGAACCGGAACTGTTCTTCTCGTCGTCGCCGAGCGGCACAGCGCTTTTTATCGAACGCCTGCAGTGCCGGTTGGTTCCCTGATGTTCCCAGGAGGCCTGCGGTCTTCGAGCCAGAGACCTCACACCCGCCTTCGAATACATCAACTCAGAACGAACTTCGAATTGCCCAGAGGTCGGGGAAGAGGGGCGCGAACAGAGTGTTTCGCAGGTAGGCGGCCCCGGCTGAACCACCCGTCCCGATCTTCGCTCCGATGGTGCGTTCCACCATTTTGACATGCCGATAGCGCCACTCCTGAATCCCCTCGTCGATGTCGGTGAACGCCTCCAGTAGCAAGACGAGGTCGTGTTCGGTGCGGTAGCGATCGACAAGCTGGCGTTGGAGTTCAGGGCTTGGGGGGCAGGGATCCTGCACTGAGCGCGACTTGATCTCGATGGGGATCTGTACCCCGCGTACCTCGAGAAATGCGTGCAGCGCATCGACAAGTGATGGCTCTTGAAGCCGCCGTTGGAGGCGAACCCAGGCGGGGGACTCCGTGGGATGGAAGGCAAGCATTTGTGGTCGTTTGTGACCGAGTAGAAACTCGAGTTCGCGAAACTGGGCCGACTGGAATCCAGAGGCCACGTCAAGGCGGGCCCGAAAACTGGCGAACTCCAGCGGCGTCATCGTCTCGAGAATATCAAGTTGGTGTACGAGGGTCTTCAGGACCTCTCGCATTCGTCGCAGCGACGACAATGCGTCGAAGAGTCTCGATGCAAAGAGGTCACGTCGTATTTTCTCGCCTTCATGCAAGAGGAGCTTGAACCAAAGCTCGTAGACCTGATGAATGACAATGAAGAGCATCTCATCATGCTCTGCGGGGGACGACCGTGGGCGCTGCAGCGACAACAGACTCTCGACCTCAAGATATTTTCCATAGGTCAAGCTGGCTTCAGCCGGTGGTGAGGGCAGCGCAGTGTCGCCAGGGAGGGTATCGGTCACAGGGGCTCCTGTTGCGGAACGAGTTCCCAGTCTCGACGCTTCCCTGGGCAGACTCAAGGGGGGTGAACGGGCCGCCTCTCGTATGCCTTCGCTGTTTTTTGTCGACAGGCAGAGGCAGGGCTTGGTGGAGTGTTGTCGCTTCGGCAGCATCGCCAGAGACCGTCAGGGGCGGTGACCTTGGAGGCACTTCAGGATATCCGTGGCCTAACGTCAGCCAGGCGAGACAAATCAGGGAGGCAGGATGACCCACGTGGACTGGTCGGAGCGCTGGAGCAGTGGGCGGACGGGCTTTCATCTGCACCATCCAAACCCCGCGTTGGTGCGTTTTGCCGCCCGACTTCAAGGGGCGAAACGCGTTCTGGTGCCCTTGTGCGGAAAATCTCATGACCTTTCCTACCTCGCAGAGGCTGGTCATGATGTTCTCGGAGTGGAGCTGGTCGACCTCGCCGCTCGGGCCTACTTCGACGAAAAACAGCAGGTGCCCCTGGAAGAGCACGTAGGTCGACAACGAAAACTCTCTGCCGAGCGGGTCTCGGTCGTGGTTGGCGACATCTTCGACGTTCAGGTCGAAGCGTTTGCCGCTTGCGATGCCGTCTATGATCGCGCAGCGCTCATTGCCTTGCCTGCTGCAATACGGCCCCGCTATGCCGCTCACCTTACCACGGGTCTTCTCTGCGGCGCCCGTATGCTGCTCGTTACCATCGATTATCCAGAAGGCAGTCTCGAAGGACCACCATTCCGCGTGCCTGCCGAGGAGGTCTATTCGCTTTATGGACCGCATTGGAACATCGAAGAGCTGACCCACGGCCCCGCTGCGGACCCACCTGCTAGGTTCGTGGAGCGAGGGATTCCTCTCGAGGAAACGGTATGGTTGCTGACGAGGAAGACATCGGCTGCATGATCCGGGACGTTTAGGTCGTCGAATGGATGATGTCTTCCGTGACTTTTCCATCGACGAGGCGAATGGTTCTCCTTGCGTGCAGCAAAAGCTGGGGATCATGTGTTGCGAATACAAAAGTGATCCCTGAGTGGGCATTCAGGGTCTTCATCGTGTGAATCAAGGCGAGCGCAGTCGTGGAATCCAGGTTCGCCGTGGGTTCATCAGCGAGGACAAGTGCCGGCATGCCTGCAATCGCTCTCGCAATGGCTACCCTCTGCTGCTGGCCTCCCGACAGCTGATGCGGCTTTCTTTCCTCGAGCCCACAAAGACCGAGCTCATGAAACAATGTCCCGATGCGCTCTCTTCGATGGGAAGTTGTGCGTCCTTGCAATAAGAGGACAAGCTCGGCGTTTTCCCATGCGGTAAGCACGGGGATTAGATTGTACGCTTGGAATACAAACCCAAGGCGGTGGAGGCGAAGGTGTGCAAGTGCCGAGCGTCGCTTCCCCGCGAGCACTTCGCCATCGATCGAGATCGTCCCCTGCGTCGGCTGATCGAGCGCTCCCATGAGATTGAGTAGTGTTGTCTTGCCCGAGCCAGAGGGGCCCATGAGAGCGACGAATTCTCCAGTGGAGATGTGCAGAGACACCTGACTGAGTGCGGTGATGATTTGGTCCCCCTGGGTTTATTCGCGGGACGCTTGA
>JBMTAX010000108.1:0-8126 GCA_049429145.1 Myxococcota bacterium | reverse complement strand
AGGCGGTGGACGCCGGTGGTGGTCTCTTCCGTGACGCCCTTCACCTCGGCGGCGAGCTTGGTGAAGCGCTGCTTGTCGCTTGCCAAGGAGGCCTGCAGCACGCTCAGCACCACGCGGTACTCGTCGTTGGTGGCCGTCTTCGGATCGGGCACTTCACCCTTCTTCTCGAACTCCACGCCTTTGTGGAGGAGCAAAGTGAGGTCACCGCCGTCGTCGAGCAGCATGTTCGGTCCGAGCCCACCCTTGAAGGCGGTGAGCTGCTTCATGATGCACTGCCAGTACTCATCGAGGGTCTCGCCCTTCCAGGCGAAGACAGGCACGCCGGTGGCTGCGATGGCGGCGGCGGCGTGGTCTTGGGTCGAGTAGATGTTGCAGCTCGTCCAGGTCACCTCGGCGCCGAGGGCGGTGAGGGTCTCGATGAGGACCGCGGTCTGGATGGTCATGTGCAGGCAGCCAGCCACACGCGCGCCGTGGAGGGGCTTCTCGTTCCCATACTTCTCGCGCAGCGCCATGAGGCCGGGCATCTCCTTCTCGGCCATGCGGATCTCTTTGCGGCCCCAATCTGCGAGGGACATGTCGGCGACCTGGAAGGCGGGGAACTCGGTTCTCTGGTCCATCTCTCTCTCCTTGTGGCGTCGCGCCCGTTGCTGCGACGACGTCGTTCAGCGTGAAGTCACGCAGATTCCTTTCACCCGGGGCGGTTTGGCCTGCGGGCGATGAGCGCTTGCCAGCGCAGATGTTTGTCGGCGCCATTGGGGTGCCAGGCGTCTGGGATGGGGTGGTGGGCGAGCACCTCGAGGCCCGCAGCGAGACAAGGGGCACCGAGGTCTTCCTCGGTGAAGCCGAGCCACACGTCGCCCTGCTGGCGCATGTCTTCGTCTTCGTGGGGCAGGTAGTCGAGGAGCACGAGGTGGCCGCCCGGTCGCAAGAGACGACAAAAGGCGCCCACCGCACGCGCAGGCTGCGGCACGTGGTGCAAAAGCCGGCTCGCGTAGACGAGGTCTGCGCCACCCTGTTCATCGACCTGCCGGAAGAGCTCGGTGTCGTCGAAGGGGCCGTTGTAGAGTCTCACGTGAGCGTAGCCACGCTCACGCACGCGCCGCGCGCAACGGGCCAGCTGCGCGGGGCTACGATCTACGGCGATGACTCGCTCGTACAAGGGCGCGAGCACGTCGAGCAGAAACCCATCGCCGCACCCCACATCGATGGCGAGGCGCCGCTCTGGCAGCAGCGGGCCGAGGGCCGCCAGGTGGGCGAGCACGGGGCTTGGATCGTCTGCCGCGACGGTGGCCGTCGAGTCCCCCGCGTCATCGTCGTCAAAGAATTGCAGCGACGGCTCCGCCCGCGCGGCGACGAGGAGCGGTAGTCTCGCCAAGCTGCCGTCGGCCTCGCATAGCCGCCGCCCCTCGGCCACGGCCTCGACGACCACGGCGCGGTCACCCAACAGCGTCTTCAGGTAGGTCCGCGTGCCCTCGCGGCGGGCCTCGAGCAGCCCAAGGTCCCGCAGGGGCGCCGAGCGGCGGCTCACCTGCGGCTGGCTCTCGTCTAGGGCCTCCGCCAGCTCGCCCACGCTCAGTTCTTCGGCCGCACAGAGCGCGAGGACACGGAGCCGCCCCGCGTCTCCCAGGACCCGAAACAGCTCCGCCATCGACGGCTCGTTTGTGCGGGATAACGACCCCATACGTCCTTATCGTATACGTTCATGCGTATGAATGCAACCTTGGAGAGTGCCGGGGGCGTGAGTGGGCTAGCGGGCTCGTGGTAGCCTGCCGCGTAGCAGATCAGTCCGCTGGCCTGCCGATGCGACATGTAGGTCCCTCCGCGCTTTGACGGAGGGTTCGGCAACCCCCGCCCGTGCCCGCGCGACAACCCGTTGCGCCCCTTCCGAGGTCACGATGGTCCAACGAACCCTGCCCCTCGCCACCCTCCTCAGCGCCTTCGCCCTTGGCGCTTGTGACTGCGACGAGAGCCTCGATACCTACGAGCTGCCTGGGGTCATCGCGGGGACCGTCTGTGACCTGATGAGCGGCGCACCTTTGGCCGACACCTCCGTCGCCTTCGTGCCCGACGCAAGCGGCTACGGCGAGCTCACGGCCAAGACCGACGACAAAGGTGCCTTCCGCCTCGAGCAGCTGCCCGCCGGTCTCGGGCGGCTCGTCGTCAAGTCTGGCGGTGTCAGCCGCGCCTTCGACATCGACGTGCTCGAGGGAGAAACCACCGTGTTCCAAGACCCGAGCTGCCGCGAGACCCCTCGCGATGGCGATGTGGGCTCCGTCGAGGGCACCGTCTGCAATCGCCACGTCGGCGAGCTCGTCACGAACGCGGAAGTCAGCCTCCTTCTGGCCGACGGCACGCATCTGCTCACCGACACCGACGACGATGGCTTCTTCCAACTGAATGATGTTCCCGTCGGGGACCACGTAGTGCAGATCGTCGCGCCCGGGTACTCCCGCAGCTACCTCGCGCAGGTGCGCGCCAACGAGACCTTTGTCGTCGATGCAGGGCTCGATTGTGTCCGCCTCGACCAGAGCAACGGCGTCGTCACCGGCGCGCTCTGTGACCCGAGCGAGATGACGGGTACCCCTCTCGTGGGCGCATCGGTCGTGGTCACCGACAGCGCCGATGAAACCTTCAGCGAAGTCACTGACCTCGAGGGTGTCTTCATCGCCGGCCCCATGGCCACAGGGCGCGCCACGGTGCAGGTGCTCCGGGCACCTGACGTTGACGTCACCGTCGAGGCAGCCGTGATCGCCGGCCGCGAGACCGCGGCGCTCTTCCCGGCGCTGTCGTGCGAGGGCCCCGGCCCCGGGACCGACGGCGGCCCGACGCCCGACGGCGGCCCGACGCCCGACGGCGGCCCGACGCCTCCTGCGGAGTCCGGTGGCGTGAAGGGACGCGTGTGCGCCCCCGACGGAGAGACCTTCCTCGCCGGTGCCACAGTGTGGCTCGACGCCAACGGGGAGCGGTATGAGACCATCTCAGCGGGTGACGGCAGCTGGGAGCTCACCGGCGTGCCGGTGGGCACCTGGACCGTCACCCTCACCAAGGGCAGTTTCATCACCACCTTCGACGTCACCGTCGCCACGGGGCAGGTGTACGTCGTCCCCGTGGGGGACTGCGCCATCGGGGACGATCACCTCAAGATCGCGGTCGTCGATGGTGACTGGGACAATGTCTACGATGTGCTGGTCAATGTAGGGGTCGAGCCTGATATCATCGACCGCTACAACGGCCGCGACGGAGACAATAGCTGGGCGGGCACGCTGCTCGGCGATTACGCGCTCCTCGACACCTACGACATCGTGCTTATCAACTGCGGCGCTGCCGAAGATGGCTTCTTTGACGATGCCAATGCCTCCGTCTATGTCGCGAATCTGAAGCAATACATCGCCAGTGGCCGCAGCGTGTACGCCTCTGACTGGGCTTACGATTTCGTCGAGAAAGCATTCCCGAATCAGATCGATTTCTACCGAGATGACACCTGGCGTAATTATGCAGAGGCAGGGGAAGCGGTCGCCGACGTCATGGCGACGATCCCCGACATCACGCTCCGCGCGGCCATGGGGCAATCCACCTTTCTCTTGAAGCACCAGTTCGACGAGTGGGCCGTGATCACTGCAGTCGATCCGAGCACCCGCGTCTATATTCGCGGTCCTGCCAGCACGGGCGAGCGGCAAGCCAATGGCTCATTCACCGACTGGGACCACTTCGCCGACGTCCCTTACACCGTCGGCTTCACCCATGGTCTCGGGAAGCTTATCTTCACGAGCTTCCACCAAGAGGAGGCCAATATGAACCCCGACTCCGAGCGCATCTTGCAGCTCCTCGTCTTCGAGCTGTAGCCGCTAGGCCTGTAGCTGCGGAGGCCTCAGGTCTTTGGCCATGGGGGTCCACACGACCCCCTGGACCCGTTCGAGCGGTCCGGTCTCGACGAAGCCCATGCGCCGGTAGAATGGGAGCGCGTAAGGGGAGGCGCGCAGCGTGAGCGCCGGTAGCGTTGGGTCGTACTGGAGCGCCACGAGCACCGCAGCGTCGATCAGAGCTCGCCCATGACCATGTCTCTGCTGCCCCTCGGCCACGAACAGCAGAGCGATGTGCCGTGCATCGGCGAGCTCGCACACCGCCACCAATTCACCTTCGCAATAGCGGCCGAAGAAGCGCTGGCCCCCGTCGAGGCGAAATCGCACCGCTGTGGGCGCCACGTAGCGCAAAAACGCCTCACGACCACCTTCCGTGTAGCTCGGGGCAACGAAACGCAGAAATGCCGCCTGACACAGTGAGGAGATGGCGGGTACAGCATCGGCCGCGAGCGCAACGATCGACGACGGCAACTCCATCCACGCACCTCTTCTCGCCGCTAGGAAGGGGTAGACCCAGGCTTCCTCCCCGGGGCACCTAATCTGGTCCAGAAACACGGTCGGATCTTTGCATACTTACTTTGGTGCACTGAGCCCCAGGGTGAGGGAAAGATGACCATCGAATATTTCCGCCAGTGGAGCTACGTCATGCTGGGCGCCAGCGCGCTGCTCTTGCTGGCAAGCCTCACCGACACCGCGCGCTCCCAAGCCCTCTTCTTCTTGGGCACGGGCCTCATTCTGCAGGCGCTCTCTCTCGCGAAGACCCTTGCTCGCTTCATTCGCCGCAATGACCACGACCCGAGGCGGCGCGATGGGCCGTGGCCGGGAGCCGAGGAGACCCTGTAGCGCCTTCTCGTGGGCCGTGAAGTCAATTCGACGTGCGAGTGCTACCGCCAGGGAAGCATGACCGACGCCGTGAGTGCTCGGGTGAGATCTTCCCTCGGCCCTAAGCACCGGGCCATCTGGTGCAAGCTCGATCTCGGGGAGGCACTCGCAGTACCGTCCATGGGTCTTGCGCGAGTACCCTTTTGCTCGCGCCTCAGGACGGTGCGATGCGACCCCTTTGTGACAGGCGCCCTTCGTGGTGGCAGCGAATCAGCGTCGGCAGTGTTGTTCGCCTATCGGTGGCCTCTCTGTTTTGCGTAGCCTCGACGTCCATCGCGAACCCTATCGCCGAGGACTGCCGCATCGTCGTGCTCGAGCTCAAAGGACAGAATCTCCAAGACCGGGAACGCGAGCTCCCGCTGCTCTTCACCGACACCGTCACCCAAGAGGTCGCCGACGTCTCCGGTTGCCAAGTGGTCAGCCAAGAGGAGCTGCGGGAGCTGCTCTCGCTCGAGGCCGATCGACTTGCCTGTGGTGCAGAGTCGATCTCGTGTATCGCGGAAATCGGCGCCGCACTCGGCGCTGAACTCGTCGTCAGCGGCGCCTTGGGGCGCGTTGGCGACGAATTTCAGGTGAGCACCAGGCTGCTCCATTCTCGTGATGGCCAAGTCAAAGCGCGGAGCCAGCGCAGCGTGACACGGGGAGAGCAAGGCATTCGCCTCGCCGTACAGAATGCAGTTCGCGAGCTTTTTGATGCCGAACTGCTCGAGGAGTCCCCACGGGCCACCGAGCGAGAAGGGTCGCCGTCGAAGTTTTTGTTCGGGACCGGCGTCGTCACCACTGCGCTCGGCACCGCCGCTCTGCTCGGCGGTGGAGCCGTCGCAGCTCTGGCGGACAGCGCTCTCGCTGATCCAACCCAGCGCGATAAAGACCTGATGAAGACAAGCGGTCGCATAGGTGTCGTCGTCGCGGCCTCAGGCATCGCCCTCGGTGTCATCGGTGCCGCCCTCATCGCCATCGCTTATCTCGGAGAATGAGAAATGCACAAAGCGTTTGCACGCGCTGTCTTGTGGCGCGCCTCGACATTCAGTGTGATCGGGATCCCCCTCGTCGTGACGACGTCCCTCACAGGCTGCCGCCTCTTTGGCGCCGATGCTTCGGCTTGCGAGGTCGGCACCGTTGGCACTTGCCCCACCGGGGAGCGGTGCAGCGACGAAGGCGTCTGCATCCCCATAGAGGCCGGCTCGCGTGACGAGCCCGATGACCCAGGCAACGACGAGGATAGCGGGCCTGGCGATGACGAGGAAACGACGCCAAGCGGGGTTACCGTCGTACTTACCGGAGAGTCTGGCGTGACGCTGCTCGCGCGGTCGGCGGCGAAGACCCTCGTGTGGGCCACCGAGGGAGAAGAGGCCTGCGTGCGTTTTCTCGTCGCGGGCGCCACAGAGGCTGCGAGCCTGCATTGCCTCGACGCCGGCGAGCAAATCGGAGGGCTCGCGGTGGTCGAGGAGCAAGTGTACTGGCTCGCCGACGGCGCGACCGATCGCATCGAAACCCTCGCGTTGCAGAGTTCGGTCGCTGAGGTTCCAAAGGTCGTGAAGACCGCTGCGGGGCAAGTGCGCCCTCTCGAAGAGGCGGGCCCCGCGCAGCTCGCCGCACGCAAGTCGGGGGAACAGACGTTGCTGGCATGGCTCCCAAACCCCGAGGAGACCCTCGACGTGGAGCGGCTCTTGATACAAGGCGCTGAGGTCGTCGGCACGACGCAATACGGCGTGATCGGAGCGAGTGCGTCATCAGGGCTCGCGCTCAGCGAGAACGATGTGTTTTGGGTCACCGACGGTGTCTACGCGCGCATGACAGTTCGGGACAACACCACCAACGACGACGACGGTGGCTATTCTGGTTACACCGACGATGGCAGCAACACGGGGTTCTGTGCTGGTGCTGGGTGGGCCTCGACCACCTTTGGAGCCGACGATGTCTATATTTCCACTCGGACGGCGAGCGACCGCGGAGGCATCCTCTGGTCGCGAGGAGCCTTCGACCCTTCGTTCCTCGTCGTGGAGGAGATCGTGCATTCCGCCGATCCCGACGACGCAGCGAAGTACGCGCGCGGCCTCGCGACCGATGGCAGCTTCCTCTACTACACCACCGGTGGCGCCGGCGTTTCCACGCGCCCGTCGTTGTTCCGCGTCTCTGTCGCTGGGGGCACACCAGAGCGCCTGCTCGAACTCGAACAAGAAGGCGGCCAGTTACTCATCGACGCCGAGTTCTTGACCTGGGCTGAGCCCGAGACCGGTCGAATCCTCAAGATGCCTCGACCCTGATGAGGCGACCTTCTGGCGCTGCTGCGCACGCTGCATCGCCGTACCTATTGGCAACCGCTGATCGCGCCCTCCCCATTGTTGACGAAGGTGTTGCCGTCGTCTTCAAAGGTGGGCAGGGCGGGCTCGCCTACGCAGCCGCGCAGCAAAATGCCAAAGCTCAGATGGTCACGGAGCTGAGTATTTTCGATGCGCGGGAGAGGCATGCCTTCTTCGACGCTGAGCACCCCGATTCCATTTACGGCACGCTCGACGACAGTATGGGTGACCACACTCGGCTCCTCGTCAGTGCCGCGTACATACAGGTTGAGTCCGCCCTGGTTCAGCGAACCCCACCCGCCAACGGTCTCGTTATTCGACGTGAAAAGCAGCGGCTGCTCTCGGGTGCCTTCGGCCCAAAGGCGGCTATTCGGTGAGGTGTCGATGCGCGCGCCGGGACCAAAGCGAACCTCAGCGCCCGGCTCTACGCGCAGCTCGACCCCCGGACCGAGGGTGAGCACGCGGGTGACGAGGTGAGGGCCTTCGGCGCAGGTCCAGGTCTCACTGGCAGTCAGTGTCTCCTCATCGTGTTCTGTGGGCGGGCGCACGACGCACTGGTGGTGACAATCGGCGGTCTTTTGGAACTCGCTGCCGTTGCACACATAGAGCGCTGTTCCTTCGCAGCTCTCGAGGCCAATTTCGTCACACGAGAGCCCCTCGAGGACCCGCGGCCCACAGCTTGACAGCAGCAGCGACGTCGCGGCGCCAACGAACGCGGAATGGGTTCGAAACAAAGTCATAGGGAACCTCACAGCTCGAACACCAGGTAGCGCAACACGGCATCCTCGGGACCGTCGAGCACCTCCGCTTCGCCATCGGACAACGTCTCTTGATGGAACGAGGTGAAAATCACACGGCCGCCCACGCCGGGCTCTCCGTCGGTAAAGCCCACGGTCACGGGCGCCGCAGGCAGGGTCGCGATACCGCCATTGACGTGGTAGCGCATGTCGCCTCGTAGGTAGACGGTGGTGCCTGGCGCGACCTCTTGGATGAGCGCGAAGTAACCGAAGCGGAAGCCCACTTCGATCTCGTCATGTACCACAAACGCCGCCAGACCAGGTTAATACACGGGGAGACTGTA
>JBMTAX010000107.1:0-8172 GCA_049429145.1 Myxococcota bacterium | reverse complement strand
CTCTGACATCGCGACCCAGACAGCCACCGGCAGCAAAGAGATCGTCTCGTCGACCCTCGACCTTCGCAGCTTGACCGAGCGGCTGCAGTCTCTTGTGGGGCAGTTCCGCATCGACGAAGCACGGACACAGGGCGATGGCCGGACCGGTCAGTGAGCGCCGCCTCGCGCTCTTCGCCAAATTCCGTGGCATCGCGACGGAGCGAGTGCAGCGACTCCTGGAGAGCATGCCGCGCTTGTGTGCATCGACGGTGGCGCAGCCCGATGTCATCGAATCGCTGCGAGAGCTCCACACCTTGAAGGGAGAGGCCCGCATGCTCTCTCTCGTGGCTCTCAACGAAGTTGCCCACGCCACCGAGGACATCCTCGTGGTCCTCAAGGGGAGGGACCAGGGTCTCAGCGCATACGAGCGTAAACTTTTTTCCCAAGGCCTCGATCTCTGCGGTGACTTGTTGCGTCTCGAGGACTTCGGACCAGGTCCCTACGACGTCGAAGTCAAACGCTATCTCGCGCAAGCAAAAGCCCCCGCCCCGCCTGACACTTCCGGCGACGACCACGTCGCTCCCGCCGAGGCGAAGACCACACCCTCCGCGGAGTTGACCCCACCCGCATCCTCGCAAAAGCGCGAGGTCACGGTTGCTACAACACCGCCTATCGTCGCCACAGAGCCACGTGCCATCAGCGCGCTACGCTTGGAGACCGCCCGTGTTTCGGTCACGGCGCTGGAGGATGCTACCGAGACGGTGGGCACCTTGCTGCTGCGGCACGACGAGATGGGGGAGTACGCGCAGGACATCGGGCGACTGCACCGCGATCTGAGCGAGCTCTTCGCGGGCCTGCGCGTTCGCTCTCTCGCCCGGCGTCACGACGGCGAAGATGGGCTCGCGCAGGTGGTCGAGCGGGGCACGGCCCTGCTGCGGGAAATGAACGTTTCCCTGACGCGCTTGTCCGATGGCTTCTTCGACCACCGCAGCCGTATCCTCGATTTGCAAGACGCCACGAGGACGATGCGGCTTCAGCCTGTACAGAGCTTGCTCGACCCACTCGTCTCCGCCGCGCGCAGCCTCGGACGGCAACAAGGCAAGCCCGTCGAGGTGGAGATCGACAGTGGTGCCGTGGTGGTCGACACGAAGGTGCTCGACGTGCTCGACACCGCTTTGGTGCATTTGCTTCGCAACGCGATCGACCACGGGCTTGAGACACCCGCGGTCCGCGAGGCGGCAGGCAAGCCTCCTGCCGGCAGGCTGCGTGTCGTCGTCAAGTCCCTCGGGGCACTGGTGGAAGTGTCGGTTCACGACGACGGAGCCGGGGTCGATCGAGCGCAGGTGCGCCGGGTGGCGAGAGAGCGCGGCCTTCTCAGCGAGGAGTCGTCGGCGCAGTGGAGCGACGCCCAGGTCGACAACCTTCTCTTCGCTGCGGGTTTCAGCACCCGCGCTGAGGTCACCGACGTTTCTGGCCGCGGGGTGGGCCTCGACGCTGTGCGCAGTGCCGTGGAGGGAGTGGGGGGCAGCATCAGCATCCACAGCGTTTTGGGCGCGGGGACGGAGTTTCGGTTGCAAGTGCCCGTGACGGTGGCGCTGACCCGCGTGCTCGTCGTGCAAGCCACCGAGGGCTTCTTCGCGTTTCCTACGACGTACGTAGAGCAAGTCATCGCCTCCGGCAGCGGGCTCGGCGCTCGTGCAGGCGAGGTCCACAGGGTGATCGTCGACGGTCGTCAACTGCCCGCGGCACCTCTCTCCGCGGCCCTCGGGTTTACGGATGGCAGCTCAGGGCAGGGCAGCCCGCAGTTCGTGGTGCTCAAGAACGCGGGTCGTGCTTTCGCCCTCGGCGTGCAGAAGATCATCGGTGAGCGGGAGGTCGTCTTGCGCTCCCTGAACCCGCTGCTGGCCAACGTTGGCGTCGTCAATGCCACGGCCATGCTGCAGGGCGGGCGATTATTGCAGGTCACCCACGTTCCCACGTTGGCACAGGCTCTTGCGACGTCGGCTCCCGCGCCTACCGAGGTGACAGCGCAGCCACGTCGCGCGAGGCCCCGGGTGCTCGTGGTAGACGACAGCGAGCTGACCCGGGACATGCTCGTCGACCTCGCTGCCCGCATCGGCACGGAGCCGCTCGAAGCGGTGGACGGCTTCGACGGTCTGCGGGTGCTCGAGCAGCAACGGGTCGATCTCGTCTTGACCGACCTCGACATGCCCGTGCTCGATGGCATCGGTCTTATCGAACGAATTCGGCAGGCCCCTGCCTTGCGCGAGTTGCCCGTCGTCGTGCTCTCCACCCGCGGAAGCGATCAGGATAAAGAGCGCGCCATGCGGGCGGGAGCGAACGCCTATTTGGTGAAGGCGGCCTTCAAGCCGCAAGACCTCCGGCAAGCGCTAGAGTCTTTTCTACGGCTCTGAACTCGCGGCGTGGCGACGTTATTACGCGCGTGCGCCTCTGTATTCTTACCGGCGTCTCCGGGTTTCGGTTCCACGTCTCTCTTCGTGGGACAGCCCTAGCGCACGTCTCGACCGTCCCCTTGGGCCCGGGTTACCGTAACTTTCGTGCGCGCGAAGAAAATCAAACTGGTCATTGTTGATGACTCTGTGTTGTACGCGGAGACGCTGCGTGACTCGCTCGAAGCCGACGAGCGCTTCTGCGTGGTCGCCGTCGCTCACCACGGTCGCGACGCCGTGAAACAGATCGAAGCCCACAGGCCTGACCTCGTCACCCTCGACCTACAAATGCCCGACCTCGATGGTCTGTCGGTGGTGTCGTCGATCATGGCCTCGACGCCCACTCCGATCTTGTTGCTTACCGGGGAAGATCCGCAGCGGATGGACGCCATCGCCTTCGAGGCTCTGCGCCGCGGCGCTCTCGACGTGCGGGCAAAGCCCGCGCTCATGGGCGATGACCTGCGCGCCTTCGAGGAACTGAAAGAACAGCTCGCGCTGCTGGCTACGGTCCCGACGGTGCATCACCCGAACCTCGCGACCCGTGGTCAGGTGGCGACAGGTCTGACGGTCGTTCCGAGCCGCGTCGTCATTGGGGTGGTCGCGTCCACCGGCGGGCCCTCCGCCCTCGCCCAGGTGCTCGCTGGGATGCCGCCGAACCTCCCGGCCTCCATTCTCATCGTGCAACATCTCGCTCCCGGCTTTTCCCCCACCTTCACGAGATGGCTCTCGTCGACGACCAAGCTGCGGGTCGCGTTGGCCGCAGAGGGCATGACCCTGGAGGAGGGCCTCGTGCTCGTCGCACCGGACGACATGCACCTCGTCGTCCGAGGACAAAAGCGTGTCGGCCTCGAACCTGAGGGACCTGCCACACTCTTGCATCGCCCTTCAGGCAACGCGCTTTTGTCGTCGCTGGCACAGCGTTTCGGGGCAGCCACCATCGGTGTCGTGCTGACCGGTATGGGCTCCGACGGCGCTGTGGGGCTGCAACAGATCGATGCCGCCGGCGGTATCGCCCTCGTTCAAGATGCGAGCTCGAGCGTCGTCGACGGCATGCCCGCAAGCGCAAGAGCGGCCGTGCCGGCAGCTCGGGTTCATGCTCTCCATGACCTCGGCGGTGCGTTGCGACAAGCCGTGCTCGAGCTGCGCGAGCGGAGCCTCGTGGGGAGACGCGTGCCCGTGGGGACGACACGATGAAAGCGTTCACCACCCTGAGCGCTCTCGTCGAGCGTCGTCTCGGGCTGCAACTCGACCAGACCGTGGATCCGATGCAGGTGCGACAGGTTATCGAGCGCCGCGCCGCATGGCAGGGGATGAGCGAAGAAGAGTACGTAGCGCGGCTCGCTGACGATGATGCGGCGTGGCGTGACCTGATCCCTTCCCTCACCAATGGCCAAACCTCGTGGTTCCGCGACCCTGAGGTCTTCGACATGTTGCGCGCCCACCTCTCTGGGTTGCCACCGAGGCAAAGGGTGCGCATGTGGAGCGCCGCCTGCTCCACCGGGCAAGAGGCGTGGTCGTTGGCGCTCACGAGTGCTGAGGCCGGTCGCTCGACGGAGATCTACGCCACCGACGTCAACCCTCACGCCCTCGAGACAGCACGTACCGGCCTGTACCAAGGCTGGGGCTTGCGCGGTCTCCCCGAAGAGATCGCGCACAAGTATTTCGATGGCGAGGGAGTGACACGGAGCATCCGGACGCTCGTCGATGTGCAACTCCACTTCATGGAGCACAACCTGTGGGCCGAGAAGACACCCTTCCCCGAGGGCCTCCGCTTCGACGTCATCCTCTGTCGCAACGTGCTCATCTACTTTCACCGTGAGCAAGTGCCGCGGCTCATTCGACAGTTCGCAGCTCACCTCGACGAAGGCGGCTTGCTGATCTTGGGGGGCTCCGAATCGCTGCTGGGTCTCGAGGTGCCGCTAGAGGCCGAGCGTCGCCACGGTCGCGTTGTCTACACCCACCCTAATGGGGGCAGCCGCAGCGCGCCCCCCAAGGACCCTCGCCGCTCGTCCCTCCCCCTTCCGTCGTCGAACTCCACGGCTCCGGTGCCGCCTACAGAGATCCCACGCAAAGCGCCCCCACTCGACGGCGGAGTACCCTCTTTCGCCGTGACCACGTCGCACGCCGATCTTTCGTTGCCCGGCTGGGTCGTGGGCTGTCTTGCGCAGCGCGACGCCGACGCAGCCCTTGCACTCCTCGAGGAGCGTCGGGCTTCCCTCCTGCCAAGCGAATTGCTCCTCGCTCGGGGCCACGCATTGTCCCTCGGGCATCGTTTCACAGAGGCTCTCGAACACTACGAGCGCGTCTTGCTGTTCGCCCCATTGGCTTGGGAGCCCCACGCAGGCCGGGGTCTCGTGCACAAGAAGCGTGGACAGCACGATGAGGCGCGGCTCGCCCTCGAGCGAGCGGTCTTCCTCGCTCCCAATGCCTGGGAGCCCTCGTTCCTTTTGCTTGGGGTGTATGCGCGGCTCGGACGCGCGGTACCGAGAGAGAGAGCCTACGCGCGCTCGCGACGTCTGCTCCTCGCTGCTGAAGGCGCTGGTGCGGCCGCGAGCGGGTTGTCTGCGCTGCTGCCACCGGTGGAAGAGCTCCTCACAGGTCTCGCCGAGCTCAGGCCTGAGGGCGCTGTCTCCGACGACGATACGGCTTCGCTCTCCGTCACACGAGGGGACGACTGAGGTGGGTCGTGGTCGGGCCCTTCAGGCCATCAGCCAGACCCGCGCCTCTCGTACCCCGAGGGGCAAGCGCAAAGACCGCGCACCCTGCGGCACTTCTTGGGTGAGACCGTCCACCGTCGCCATGCGGATCTCGGCGGGCAAACACCAGTGCAACGACGACGGACCGGCACCTCGCCAGCGCGGGTCGAAGAGCAATCGAAGTCCGCCCTCGTCGGGCTGCACGGCGAAGGTGACCTCACCGAAATAGGTCGGCAGCTGACGCACCCCGACGCCTTCACGCCACGCGAGTGGAAAACCCGGGGTCAGACAAAGCGTGCTTCCCTGCTCTTGCACGAGGGCAGCGCGCACGAAGAGGCAGAGCTCAGCCGCTGCCCACCCGTGATGGCCATCGCCCATGCAGCCACCCAGGGTGCGGGGGTGCACTGCCTCTGGCCAGGTACCCGTCGACGAGGCCAATGCCATCGTTCGCCGCACGAGACGCCAAGCGTCGTCGAGACGCCCGGCGCGCAAGTAGAGTTGCGCACATTGGAGCGTGAGATAGATGTTGTAGCCCGAGTGTACATTGGCCTGCAGGAACGCATCATCGACGAAGAAGCGCTCCTCGAGCACACGCAGGGTGTCGAGAACGCGCTCGTCGCCGGGGGCGAGCAGCTCGAGCGGGTACACCGCGGCGACGTTCCCGATCATGCCGCAATCGAAGGACCGGGATGGCGCCGCCGGCATCGCCGGTCGCCCCGTGCGCTGCGCCGCGAGGTGAAGTGCCATGTCGATGTCGCGGAGGAAGGCATCGGCTTCGGCGCTAAGGTCTTGTGCGACGGCGGTTTTTCCGAGGAGTGAAGCGGCGAGGGACGCGCTGCGGAGACCAGCGACGCCCCAAAAGTCATCCCAGAGGTAGTAGTCGTGGGGACCGAGATGTTCGGCGCTGATCCCCGAAGGCAAAAGGCCTTCGTGACCTACAGGCCGCTCGCCGCTGAGTCGCTTGCTCGAGATCCACCTCGCTCCGCGTTCCAAAGCGGGGAAGCTCTCGGCGAGGAGCGCCTTGTCGTCGAACAAACGAATGTACTCGACCATCGTCCAGATCGCTTGTCCGTTCGAATCCCATTCCCCGTCTTGCGAACGAAAGAACCCGTCGCGGTCTTGACGCTCGGGGTAGTCGAGGAGCTTCTGTCGTGCCGCGACGCGGTGACCGAGGCGAGCGAGGGCCGTCACGAGGTAAGCCGAGTCGCGGAACCAGTGTTGGTGGTAGGTGAAGGGACCTGGCTTGATGGAGTCGACGTCGTCGAGCACCAACAGGGTGGTGTGGCATTGCTCGTAGAGTCGCTGCAGCTCGCGGTCACAGAGTTCCACCTGCGCGGCTGACTCTCGTCGATCGCGCCAGATGCGTCGTACGTCTCGGCTCGGGCCCGGCTCGTCACCAGGACTGCGCAGCGCGGCGCGGACCTGGGCCACGTTGGTGCTCGTGGCCTCTCGCTCCTCGATGAAGCCCGCGCACTCGACGCTCATTTGCTGCCGCGGCTCGAGGGTCATCGGGTAAAACGCAGCGCCGCTCGCCATTCCCGCCTCGCAGTAGACCGATGGGCGGGCTGCTTCTTCGCGTGAGAGGAAGGCGTCTCCCTCCCAGAAGGTCGACAGCGAGATACGGTTCGGCTTCACGGCGAGCACCAGTGCCGGCTTTCCGTCGACGACGAACCCATCGCTGTTGCCCTCGAGCCGATGGACGATGGCCGGTCCCTCCGGGTTGTAGGGCCGAAGGCTGATCGCGAGGGTGGCATCGCGCAGCTTCTCTGGCCCGGCCTGCACCGTGACCCGCAGCCGCGCCATTTGCGCGGCGCCGATGCGCTCTGCCCAGCATTCGGTGACGACGCGCAGGTCGCCGACCGCGAAGGTCCCGGTGAGCCACGGCATGTCGGGTGCCATGCGCTGCTCATATCCCTCGAGCAGACGTGCGGGGGCTACAAGAACTCCGTCGACGAGCAACGCGATGTCCACCGACCACCCGCCTCGCTGCGGCATCAAGAGCCCGCGAGGGTCGACGACGCCCTCGGCTTGGCCGTCGGGAACGCCGATGGCGGTCCAATTGCGATGGGTGAGGTTGTGCCACACCGGGCTCATGGCCCGTGGTAGGTAGGCAGCGTCGCGGGGATCGAGCTGGCGGTTCACCCAATAGGGCCACACCCACTCAGGGCCCGACTGGAAGACCTGTGCTGCGAGGAGGGCGCGCGCGTTCTGCGTGGCCAGCATCGGGATGAGCTCCCGCGGAAAAGGCACGCTCGCGTCTCTCGCGAGGCCGGTGAGAGCCTCGATGTACGGATTCGCATGGCCGAGCCCCCAGCGCTGCGCCAGCCACCGCAGGAGGGTCACGCGCCACGTGGCCTTGCTCTTCTGCGGGGCAGCAGGCGGGCGGGTCTGGTTCGAGCCTACGGGTGGCGGTGCAAGACGCTCGGTCATTCACGGACTCCGGTGCGTCCCCACAGAACTATCCCAAGGCGGGAGAGCGGGTGGCCACACCTCTGCCATGAGAATACCTAGAAATCGCTGCGCTTCGTTACTCGGCGGCGGGAGGGCCACGCGTCCCTTGCGTAGCCAGAGCTCCCGTCATGCCGCGAGCACTTCGACCGGCGTCTTCTCCGGCAGGTGACCGCGCAGCTTCTCGATCATGTTGAGGGATAGCCGCGTACCCGCCCCGAGCAGGATGAGACCACGGTCACCGAGCACATCTTTCGAGAGCACCATGCCCTCGCGCAGATCCAGCGGCGTCACGAGGCTCGGAGCCGTCGAGCGCAGGCCTACCGACACGCAGATGATCGACGGATGCAACTGCATAGTGACGACGTGGCGCTGCGCAAAAGAGAAGCTGGGGGTGAGCAGCTCATCGGGGGGAACCGGGGAGGGCAGGCCGCTCGTGAAGATGATGTCCTCGGTGGTGAACGAGGTTTTGAGGGCCCCCATGAAGATGTTGCTGAGCTCGCCGAGCATGTCCTCGATCAAGCTCTCGTCGGCTTCGCCGAAGAGATGGTTGGCGAGCTCTCTCGCGCTTTCTTTGTCGGTGCCGACGACGAAGCGCA
>JBMTAX010000106.1:0-8195 GCA_049429145.1 Myxococcota bacterium | reverse complement strand
GGGCCGGCTCGCGTCCGGCGGCCGGCGCCCAGCGCTCCGACACCTCCTGCGCGACGAAGAGCGCGTCCCCCGGCTCGAAGGTGAGGTCGTCGGAGTCGTCGTTGCGGACGGTCGTCTCGACGAGGAGCGTCCAGCTCCCGGGCGCGAGCGTGTAGGTCGTGACGATGGAGAGGTCGAACTCCGGCACGAGGTCGGGGCTCTCGAGCGCACCCGTGACGAGGCGCATCGGCGCGGCGCGGCCCTCCTCTGGGCAGGTGCGCATCGCAGGGTTGCCGCCGGAGAGCCAGGAGGCGCGCCGGCGCCTTGGCTATCTGCCCGAGTTGCCGCAGCTGCCCGCCACCGTGACGCCGCGGGAGCTCCTTGCGCTGCACGCGCGCCTCCACGGCGTGCCTTCGCGAGAGCGAAAGCCCAAGGTCGATGCGCTCCTTGCGCGCGTTGAACTCGCGAGCCGGGCCGACCACCGCATCGGCACTTTCTCGAAGGGGATGCAGCAGCGGGTGGGCCTCGCTCTGGCGCTCATCGGCTCGCCTGAGGTGCTCATCCTCGACGAGCCCATGAGCGGCCTCGACCCCATGGGGCGCAAGCTGGTGCGAGATCTCATCCGCGAGCAAGCGAGAGCGGGGTGCACGGTATTCTTCTCGTCCCACGTGCTGCCCGACGTCGAGGCGCTCTGTGATGGCATCGCCGTGCTTGCCCGCGGGCGTCTCCTGCTGCGGGGCACCGTGCAGGAGCTGCTCGAGGGCAGCGCCCACGGTGTCGAGCTGCGCTTCCGCTGCGACGGAGACGTCCCGGGGGTAGCCGCGCGCCTCGGGGCCGTCACCGCCCACGGGGCCTCGCACCAGCTGCTGCTGCCCCCTGGCTCTGACGGCCTCGCCGCTGCGAATGAACTCGCTGCTGCGGGATGCATCATCGAGCAGCTCGAGCCTGCGCGCCCGCCCCTCGAGGAGCACATCGTCGCGCTGCTGCGCCAACAAGGCATTCAGGAGGCCTCGTGATGCTCGCTCGCATCGCCGCCATCGGTTGGCTCGGCTTCGTGCAGTTGCTGCGTGGACGCATCTACTTGAACCTCGTCGTCGCAGGCGTAGCCCTCGTGCTGACGGCCCTCGCTTTTGACCGCGTGTCGGGCGGAGAGGGGGCGCGGGTACTCACGGACATCGGCCTCGCCTTCGCGAGCCTTGTGGTGGTGGCGCTCGCCGGCACCTCGGCCATTGTCGCTGTCACGCGCGAGATCGAGACGCGGCAGGTGCACCTGGTGCTCGCGCGGCCGGTGAGTCGGGCTGAGTTCGTCCTCGGTCGCTTCACCACCGTGGCGCTGCTCGTCATCAGCGCGAACCTGTTGCTCGGCGTGGTGCTGGCTGGTCTCGTCGAGGTCTTCGATGGCTACGGCCTACGCGTCTTCGCTGCCTTCTTGCTGATCAACGGTGAGGGTTTCATCGTAACAGGCCTCGCCATTCTTTTCGGGGTGGGGTCCTCGAGCACCATGAGCGCCCTCTTCACGACGACGCTCTTCGTCCTCGGACGGCTCAGTCTGCTGTTGCGCGAGGCCCTCGACGCGGGAAAACTCAAAGGGCCGTTCGAGCCAGTGCTCGAGGTCGCCTACCAAATGTTGCCGCACCTCGACCTGTTTGACCTCAGCGTCTTCGCCCACGGCGGTGAGGCGCCGGCGTGGTCGCTGATGGCTCGCGTGGTCGCTTACGGCGTCGCCTACACCGGTATGCTGCTGTCGATCGCCGTTTGGCGCTTCCAGCGGCGAGACTTGCTGTAGCCACCACCCATCATCATGCACTGCGTCGACGACACCGAGACGCGCTGCGTCATGTTGTCGACGACAAATGGGTCTGTTCGTTGCACTAGGCGGCCTCCCTGGGAGGCAATGATGATCGCTTTTCGCACACCCTTGTGTTTTACCGTCGGCCTATGGGCCCTCGGCTGCGCCCCTGAGCCCCTCGTCGAGGCGGGGCCGACCGGAGTGCCCGTCTTGGGCGGTGGGGAGCACGACGCCGCGGCCGTGCGCGTGGAAGAGCTGCTGAGCGCCGCCGACGGCCTTGCCTTGCCTCGGGATCTCGACCTCAACCCCAGTGACCCCACCGAGCTGTGGGTGCTCAACCGCCGCAACGACTCGATGCTGATCGCCTTCGACGTTGGCACCGAGGGGCAGACCACCAGCCTGCGCAACGCGCCTGGCAACACCCACTTCATGCCGGAGGGCTCGGCCTTCGCGTTCGGCAAAGATGGCACTTTCGCCACTGCCCACGAGGAGGACACGCTCACCCAAGGCCCCGGCGGTACCCCTGCCGATTTCATGGGACCGACCCTCTGGGACACCGACGAGATGTACTTCGATGGCGGTCACCCCACCCATCTCGACATGTTGCACAACAGTCCGAACGCCATGGGCATCGCCTGGGAGCAGGGCAACGCCTATTGGGTCTTCGATGGCTTCCATGGCTCGATCACCCGTTACGACTTCGTCGAAGACCACGGCTACGGCGGGGAAGATCACTCCGACGGAATCATCCAGCGCTACGTCGAGGGGCAGGTGCAGCGGGTCGAGGATGTGCCTTCGCATATGGAGCTCGACCACGACACCGGCCTGCTCTACATCGCCGACACCGGCAACAACCGCGTCGCCGTCCTCGACACCAAGACGGGCAGCCGGGGGAGCTTCCTCTTCCCGAACTACGACGGTGCCGAGCAATACGCCATGAACGAGGCGGTGCTGACGACGCTCATCGACGGCGCCGAGAACTTCCACGGCAAACCCAGCGGGATCGCGTTGCACGACGGCATGCTCTTCGTCGGGGATTACGCCACCGGGGAGGTCGTCGCCTACACGCTCGAGGGCGAGCTGGTGGACTACCTCAGCACCGGCCTCGAAGGGTCGTTGATGGGCATCGCCTTCGACGACGAGGGGCGCCTGTATGCGGTCGACTCCGCCGGGGAGCGTGTGCTTCGTTATTCGCCCCGCAAATAGGCCGGTTGGCGTCGCGGCTCACGCGAGGTCACTCTCCCAGGGCCATCGTCATCGCGCTGCCGACCATGGCGCCGCCGAGTCCGAGCACCACGGCCCCGCCGACGCCACCCACCACCGCCAGCAATACGCCTCCTTCGGCCCGCTCTTGCAGGTTCGCGCTCTCGGGAGCCGCGACATAACCGAGGACGAAGCCCGCGCTGCCCCCTACGAGCAGCCCAGCGCCGGCGCCGACGAGGCCGTAGGTCACGCAGCGAGCGCCACAGCTCGAGCACCCGAGGGGGCTTGGGCCGCAGCAAGGGGCAGCACAGCAACTGCCACAGCCTTGTGCGGTGGGCGCAGGGGCTGGTTGCTTCGGAGGAGGCTTCGGCGCTTCTGGCGGCGGCGCATCGCTTCGGGGGCGCCGCTCGTTCGTGCGTTCCCGACGTTGTCGCCGCCGCCTCTCGATGGCCTCCTGGCGCCGTCGCTTGTCGTCGTCGCTCAGTCCCTCGTCGACCCGCTGTTTCTCCGGCGGCGGCTTTGCGTCCGTATTCTGTTTGGGCAGTTCCGTGCCGTCGCGCACCCTTGGCGCTGGGCGGGCATTATCGTCGCTCACCGGAGTTGGCAGTCGTCGCTTTCGTCTCTTTGGCGCGTCGGGTTCTTGCTCGGCCTCGTCATCGCTGGTGTCGGGTTCGTCGACGCCCGGCGGGGCTCGGTCGGTCGGTGCGTCGTCGGTGACGCGCGACTTCGAGGGGGCACCCGCGGCCTGCGCGGGCACGGGAACCAGGAGAGCAACGACAAGCAGGAGAGACAAGCCACGCATTCCTGCATGGTGGCCGATCCGCATCGCGAGGCGCAAACCCTGGACTCAAACGACTCCGTCGAGACGTAAGGGCTTGGGCCCTACGGTTCGGCAGCTCAGTGCGGGAGCAGACCGCGCACACGACGAACCAACCCGTGTGCAGAGAGCAGGCCGCCCGGCAGGTCTGCCACGATGTCGCCACGGGGGCCGAAGATCACGACGCGGGGGATGGCGTCTTCGAGGGGGCCGAGTTCGCTCTGCCCCGCCAGCGACCGCGGGCCGGGCAGCGCAACCAGGCGAGAGGTTCCCATGACCGCGCGGTAGCCCTCTACCGCGGGCGGACCTGCTTCGTCGACGAGAAGCGTCACCACTTGCACCGGTTCCTTTGCGAGGGTGGCCGCTACCTCGTCGAGAACCCGGCCGTTGAGCAGGCACGCGTCCGACCATACGGCGCAGACGTCGACGACGATCACTTTGGCGTCAAGCTGGGCGAGGGTGAGCTGTTCACCGTCGACCGTGCGCAGGTCGACCGAGGCAAGGCCTCGTAACCCGCGCGCAGAGGGCCCACCGTGAGCGCAGCTCAGCGTTACCGCGACCGAGCACAGCAGGAGGCGAAAGCAGGGGAGGCTCGCCCAGGTGCGTCGTGTGGGTGGCAGCAGAGAGAGGGGCACCGCGTAACTGAAAACGCACCAAACTCTCCAGGCTGACGCGTAAATGCTTGAAAGTACTGAGATCATTCCGGGTGTACGCCTTGGCATTGTACCTGCTTTCCCACTCGTCCCACCACGCCCCGGAGGTCCTGGATGCGTCACGCTCTCCACCGCGCTGTGTTGCGACGCGCGCTGCTGCGCCTCGCCGTGGCCAGCGCCTTTGGGTTGACCCTGGCTGCCCTGCTCGCACCTACCGCCTGGTTCCATGCTTCCGGGGAGGCCAGCGGCCGCCTCGGGCTCGCACTCGGCGCGGTGTCGCTGCTGTCAGGGCCCGCCCTCGGGCCCCTGCTGCAGCAGCGCCGGCCTCGCGCCCGGGTCACCGCGCCCCGCACTGCTGCGTCGGGTGCGTAGCCCGAGCGAGCGACGCGCCGGTTGCTACCGGCGCTGCTCGATGTCGTCGCGCAGGGGGATCTCAGGGCTTTTTCCCTTCTCATGGGTCACCGTGACGAGGGTGCGAATGCCACCCCGCACCCAGAAGTCGGCCTCAACGGTGATCTTGCGCGGGCCCACCGCCCGCACCAACTCCGTCGTGATGTCGTTGGTTACCTTTTCGTGGAATGCTCCTTCGTCGCGGAAGGACCACAGGTACATCTTCAGGCTCTTGAGCTCGACGCAGTGCCGGTCGGGGGTGTAGCGGATCTTGATGTGCGCGAAGTCGGGTTGCCCCGTCAGCGGACACAGGCAAGTGAACTCTGGACAGTCAAACGCGATCTCGTAGTCCCGCTCAGGGGCGGGGTTGTCAAAACGCATCAGCTCTTTGCTTGGCTTCGTGCTCATGGGACCTCGCTGGATCTTCCGCTCCCCAACGCCTCCCTAGCAGCTCGAGCGAAAAGTCCCAGAGGCGACGGGAGGCCATCCGCTGCGGGTGCTGAGAACAAAGCGTCCCGACCGTCTTGCCTACATGGTCCTGCGTCTCTATCCGTTTCCCATTGCCGTGTCTCTGCCCACCCCTGGGGGGTAGGGGCCACACCGGGGCTTCCCCGAGGATGAAACGCCCATGAATCCGCAAGCGTTCGGGCCCGAGCCGCCGGCGCCCGACATGAAGCGCCTGCTTCTGACCGTCGTCATTTGTACCGCGATGATCTCGCTGTGGCAGATGTTCAACCCACCCGTGCAGCCGCAGCCCGACGAGGCCGCTCCCCCTGCGGCGCCAGCGGCCGCGGTTGCAGCGTCCGACGACGTCACCGCATCTGCCGACGCTGCTGATGCCACGCCGCTCACTCTCCCGGAGCGGCTCCACACCGTCACGGCCGACGTCGCTGCCAACGGCACAGCGCTCGAAGGGGTGAAGGGTGGCTATCGCGCGACGCTGAGCAACCGCGGCGCGCAGCTGCAAGGCTTCGAACTCACGGGTTATCTCGACTCGAGCGTGAAGGAGGCGTCGAACACACCCAACATCGACCTCGTGAGGGGCATGTTCGACGGCGGACGGTTGTTCGCCGTGCGGTCCCGCGACGGCGACGTCAAGCTCAGCGCAGCCGACGCCTACGAAGTGGTCGAGCAGAGCGAAAGCGCTGCCACCTATCGGCGTACCTTGGCGAACGGCGTCGTCGTCACGAGACGTTTTCGCTTCGAGCCCGCGCGCTTTGCCTTCGCCCATGAGATCACCCTGGAGAACAAAGGCACCGTTCCTCGAAAGGCAGTCCTCGACCTCGTGTTGACCGGCGCCGAGAGGGCGGGGGAGCGCGACGGCGGTGGCGCGTTCGCCTCCCAGACCGATCAGTTGGCCGCGGTGTGTCGCGTGGCGGGAGAGCACGAGCGCTTCCCCTCGCAGGAGCTCGAGGAGCAACCCGAAGCCATGGCGGGCCAGGTCGATTATGTGGGCCTCGACCGACACTTCTTCCTCGCTACCGTGCTGCCCGACGCTGGTGTGGCCACCAGCGGATGTGTGGTGCGCCCGTGGCAGCAGGGGCAAGGCGCAGGTGCCACTGTCGGACTCACGGTCAGCCTGGAGCACGCCCCCGTCGAGCTGCAGCCCGGTGCGAGCGTTACTTTGGGGCACACCGCGTTCTTCGGGCCGAAGCAGCTCGACCTCCTGCAGCAGTTCGGTGGCCACCTCGAGGAGAACGTCGACTTCGGTTGGTTCGGAGTGCTCAGCCGACCCATGCTCTGGGTCCTCGTGAAGCTCTACGAGAACCTCGGTAACTTCGGCATCGCCATCATCTTGCTCACCTTGCTCATGAAGCTGCTCACCTTCCCGCTGACGCAGAAGTCCTACGTGTCGATGCAGCAAATGAAGACGGTGGCACCCGAGCTCAAGAAGCTGCAACAGAAGTACGCGAACGACAGGGCGACCCTCGGGCAGAAGCAGATGGACCTGTACAAGGAGCGTGGCATCAACCCGATGGCGGGCTGCTTCCCCATGCTCGTGCAGATGCCCATCTGGTTCGCTCTCTACCGCACGTTGTGGAGCTCGGTGGAGCTGTATCAGCAGCCCTTCTACGGCTGGATCGCCGACCTCAGCCAACCCGACGTCTCCCCTCTCTTCGGCTGGCCGCTGCTGCCTCTCATCGTCGGTGTGCTCATGTTGGGCCAGACGCTGATGCAGCCACCTCCCGAGGACCAACCGCAGATGAAGTACGTCATGTGGGGTATGCCCATCATGTTCACGTTCTTCATGTTGCAGATGCCTTCGGGCCTCTCGCTGTACATGATCACCAACTCGGTGCTCACCATGGCGCAGCAGGGGTACATCAAGCGGAAGTACAAGTAGCCGCTCGTCTCGGGGGGCGCAGGTCTGCTAGACGTGCCAGTCCGTACGCGCTCGCGCGTCATAGGAGTGTTCGCATATGGGTCGTCCTCGTCGCCGCCACCATCATGGTCGTGGAGCGCCATTCTTCGGAGAGCCCAACGGGCTGCAGCCAGGGGATGACGTCGGCAACCGCCGCTCCTTCAAGCAGCAGCAGTTCCCCCCCGATGACCTCGGCAATCGTCGGGATCTCGCAGAGGAACTTGATTTGCCGATCGATGACATCGGTAACCGCATCGATGCCGCGCCGACGCACGAGATCTCGGGCGTCTTGCTCGAACTCGATGGTCGTCGTCGACGGCGGAAGAAGGGCGCACCGCAAGAGCGGCTCGGCCGCTACATCGTTGGCGGCGTGAACCCGATGGTCGCCGGCAATGTCGAGCGCGCGGTGGAGGCCCTCAAGGAGGCCGACGAGCGCAAGCAGGCCGAGCGGGAACTTGCGCGCCAAAATGGGGTCGCTCGCGTCGAGCATCAAGAGGAGGGCTTCGACGAAGAGGGGCGCTCCTCTCGACGTCGACGGCGCAGGAGACGAGACGGGCGCGAGCCTGTCGATGGTGTGGCGGCCCAAGAGTTCAGCGAGCGTCGGGCACAGCGTTTTTTCGATTTCGAGGAAGACGACCGTTTCGAGTACACGCTGACCAGCGACCCCGAGCAAAAACGTCAGGAGGCTCATCACGCTGTCGCCAGCGTCCTCACGGGGGCGGGGCGTGATGCGCTCATCCGCTCGCGCGTTCTCAGCGATGAGGCGCGCCCGAAGGTCGTGGTCACCATCGACGACCGCGGACCTGCACCATCGTTGCCGCCTGAGCGCCGCAGTGCAGATTGTCACGAACCCCTGTTCGTGCTCGGCAACGCCGCGCTGATGAGCCTCAACTATCTCGTCAACAAGATCGTCAATCGCTACCCGAGCGATCGTATTCGTCTCGCCATTTTGCCCGCGGCCGACGAGACCCTCTACCTCGAGAGCCTCGCCGAACACCGACG
>JBMTAX010000105.1:0-8237 GCA_049429145.1 Myxococcota bacterium | reverse complement strand
CCGGTGGAGCTCTTGCTCCTGCAAGGGCGCCCCATCGGGGAGCCGGTAGCCCAGGACGGCCCCTTTGTGATGAATACGGCTCAGGAGATCCGCGAGGCCTTCTACGCCTACCAGCGCACGCGATTCGGGGGTTGGCCGTGGCCCAGCGATGGGCCCGTGCACGGCCCTTCGGCAGGGCGCTTTGCCCGTCACGTCGACGGGCGGGTCGAGCACCCCTAACCGTTCGTGGGTTGCCGTAGTCTGCATTGGCTCCAAATCACGTAAAATGAAGTCGTTCGTCGACGATGAGCCGGGGCCTCCTCGTCAAGCATGGGGTCGCGTGGCATGACAGTGCAAATGACGACGCATCGATTCGAATTGCAGGTCTACTACGAGGACACCGACTTCTCTGGGGTGGTGTATCACGCGAATTATCTGCGCTTCTTTGAACGGGCGCGAGAACATGTCCTCGGCCCCGCCGAACTCGTGCGCCTCTGGCAAGAAGATCAGATCGGTTTCGTCGTCTACAAGGCCCAGCTTACGTACCGGGAAGGTGCCATGTTCGGCGACACCATTGAGGTGCACAGCGATGCCGTTCTCGACAGTGAATATCGTACGACCTTCACCCAGAAGGCGCTCCGCAAGCGCGACCAGAAGCTGCTCGTGGAGGGTCAAATCGAGATGGTGTGCGTCGATAAGAACCGCAGACTCGTTCCACTTCCCTTACCCGTACGTAGCCGCCTGACAGCCACGCACTGATGAGCACTGCGTAGTGCTGGAGCGAGGCAACCCATGTCGGACCGACCACATCTCGAAGAAGAGGGTGAGTCGGCTCGACCCATGTCGCTGAGGTATCCGTGGATTCCATCACACAAGCCGTTCTGGGAGCTGCGATCGGGCAAGCCGGTTATCGTCATCGCCTGGGGCGGCGGGCCCTCCTGTTTGGCGCTGTCTGCGGGACGCTGCCGGACCTAGACGTCGTCGCGGGTCTCGCCGGGGAGTGGGCGTCGTTGCTCCATCATCGGGGTCCGTCCCACTCGGTATTGGTGCTGCCGCTCGTCGCGCCACTCGTGGGCACCTTGGGATACAGGCTCTCGGGTCGACGAGGCGCATGGCGCGACTGGTGGCAGCTCGCCTTTTGGGCGCTCATCACTCACCCTCTCCTCGATGTTTTCACCTCCTACGGCACTCAGCTCTTGTCGCCCCTCAGCGATCGTCGATTCGCCCTCGATGGGCTCAGCATCATCGACCCAGCGTACACCCTCCCGTTGCTCCTCGTCGTGCTCGCGGCATGCCGCAAAAGCGCCGGAGTCTTCACGCGTCGTGCGGCGTTGGTCGCACTGCTACTGACGACGTTGTACGGCTTCGTCGGTTATTTGCAGTCACAGCGTGTGATTCACAAAGCGACCGAGGTGCTCGCCGCGGAAGGCTTTGTGCCCGTTCGCGTGCGCGCGTTGCCAACCTTCATGAACGTCATCGCCTTCCGCGTCATCGCGCGGAACGTCGACGGAGATGTGAGGGTGGGCTACACCACACCTGCAGAGGAAGTGCCCCTGAACTTTCTCGCCTCGCCCGCGGCGAACAGCGATCACGTCGAGACCCTGCTCGCCACACGCGAAGGACAAATCTTCGCATGGTTCACCGATGGCTTTCTGCGGGCCGAGGTACGCTCTCGCGGAGAGGGTCAGCACGTGCGTTTGCACGATTTGCGCTACGGGCGGCTCAGCGCTCCGCTCGAGAGTTTGTGGGGTGCCGAGGGCACAGTGGGCCAGAATGGGAAAGGTACTTTGTCGAGGTGGAATGAGCGGTCTGGATTTGACGTCAGGGAAGAGTGGCGTCGTCAATGGGCACTCATCTTTCGAGGAGAGTTACCGTGAAACAAATACGGCGCCGTCCTACGGCGCCGCATCTGTTTGGGAGCGATGGCGTCTCAGAGCTCGTCGACTTCGAACGCCATCATGCGCTCTTTCCCTGCGGCGACGACGCGCTGCAGGGCTGCGATCTCGGGGAGGACGTGACGGAAGTAGTAGCGGGCCAGCTTGGCTTTGCCTGAGTAGAAGGGTCCGTCTACGCCATGGGCGGCCTTGGCCATCTCGACCCAGGCCCACGCGCAAGCGACGTAGCCGAACATGTTGAGGTAGTTCGAGGCCACCGCCCCCGCCCACTCAGGGTCACTCATGCCCTCGATGCTCAAGGTCATGGTGGTCTCGTGCAGCAGGTCTGTGGCCCACTTGAAGTCCGCGTGGAGGTCCTTGGTGGCCTCGTCATTCTCCATGGCCTCAAGGGTTGCGCCCATGAGCTTGGCGAACTCTTGGTACAAGCGCCCACCGCCACGCGGAAGTTTGCGGCCGACGAGGTCGAGAGCCTGGATGTGGTTCGTGCCCTCGTAGATCATGGCGATGCGAGCGTCTCGCAGGTACTGCTCGATACTCCAGTCTTTCGTGTAGCCAGAGCCTCCGCACACCTGCATGGCCTCGCTCGTATTGAAGAAGCCCCGCTCGGTGCAGAAAGACTTGAGCACCGGCGTGAGCAGCGCAACGAGGTCGTCAGCCCGCTGCTTCTCCTCTGCATCAGCGTGGAGGTGAGCGCGGTCGAGCATCATGCCCGTGAAGACCGCGAGGGCGCGCATCGCTTGGTTGGTGGACTTCTGGTTGAGCAACATCCGACGTACGTCGGGGTGAACGAGAATGTTGTCGGCTTTCGCGTTGGCATCGGACCGCGCCGGATTCAGGGCACGGCTCTGTCGTCGGTCTTTCGCATACGCGAGCGCGGTTTGGTACGAGATCTCACCGAGCGCGATGCCCTCCATAGACACCATGAGACGCGCTGCGTTCATCATGGTGAACATCGCCTTCATGCCGCGATGGGGCTCACCAACGAGGTATCCGATGCTGTTCTCGAGGTTGATGACGCAAGTGGGCGACGCGTGGATGCCCATCTTGTGCTCCAGGCCGCCGCAGGTCACCCCGTTCATGCTCCCGTCCTCGAGGCGCTTCGGCACGACGAAGACGCTGATTCCCTTGATGCCCTCGGGTGCGTCAGGCAGCCGCGCGAGCACGAGGTGCACGATGTGCTCGGTGAAGTCGTGCTCGCCGTAGGTGATCCAGATCTTGGTGCCGGTGAGCCGATAGTGGTCCCCCTCGGGGATCGCCTTCGTCGTCACGAGCCCGAGGTCGGTGCCGCATTGTGGCTCGGTCAGACACATGGTGCCCGACCACTCGCCACTGATGAGCTTCGGCAAAAAACGCTGCTTTTGCTCCTCGCTACCGTGGTCGCACAGCGCCTCAACGAGACCGTGGCTGAGCCCCAAGATCATCGAGAAGCTCTTGTTGGTGGCGAGAAAGAGTTCATCGAACACGGCGCCCAACAAGCGTGGCGCGCCGCCGCCCCCCACCGCTGCCGGTGCCGCCATGGAGAGATAGCCATCGGCGCAGAGGGCCTTGTAGCAAGCGGCAAACCCGGGCGGCGTCGTCACGGCACCAGTCTGCGGGTCGAACTTAACCCCCTCGGTATCGCCGATCTTGTTCAGCGGGAGGAGGCGCTCTTTGGAGAAGGTGCCGCACTGTTCGATGAGTGCGAGCACGGTCTCGAGGTCATAGTCGCCCAGTCCCGGGAGGTTAGCGACGCGCGAGGCGTAGTCGAAGGTCTCGAAGAGAAAGCGGTACTCGGCGACGGGCGGATCGTAGGTCTGCATATGTCCTCGCAGCGTCGGGCGCGTGGCGTCGTGAATCCTAACGGGGACGCGACTATGCCCTAGGTCACCGGTAGGACGCCACCGCGGAGGAGATGGTGTCATCGGAGAGGCGTTTCCCGTTGGCAGGGTGCGCAGACCGTCGAGTGCTCCTGGAGGGGCACGGCGCGAAGGCCACATCGAACGAGAGAGGGGACTCGCCCCCGAACCTGCGTTCTTGGGTGGAAGGGAGGCGGACGAGCTCTGCTCGACGGGGGGAAGGCTTGACAACAGCCCCTCCGGCGGAACGAGCCGGGGGCGCAAATCGGCGAGTGTCGATTTTGCCGCACCCTGCTAGAGGTCGTGCAGCAGCCGTCAAGCCTGCCCTACCCACGGACTCCCCATGCGCACCCTCTCGGGCGATGTGCCTGCCGACGTCATGGCCGCCGCAGCCCTCTTGCGAGCGGGCCAGCTGGTCGCGTTCCCAACGGAGACGGTCTATGGCCTCGGCGGCAATGGCCTCGACGAGACCGTGGTGCAGCGGATCTTTGCCGCCAAGGGGCGCCCCCAAGACAACCCCGTCATCCTGCACGTCGCGAGCTTCGAGGCTGCGCTGCCTCTCTGGGCCCCCTCCCCGGGCCAGCTCGCACACGCACAGCGCTGTGCAGAAGCGTTGTGGCCAGGACCTCTCACTCTCGTCCTCCCCGCATCGCCTGACGTGCCCCCAGCGGTCACTGCCGGTCTCAGAAGCGTCGGGGTTCGCGTCCCCAAGCACCCTGTCGCCCTAGCGCTGCTGCGCAGTGTCGCGCTCCCTATCGCCGCGCCCTCGGCCAACCGCTCGGGCCGGCCGAGTCCCACCACCGCTGCTCACGTGCTCCGCACCCTCGACAAGGACGTCGCCGCTGTCGTCGACGGCGGCGCGACAGAGGTCGGGCTCGAGTCTACGGTGCTGGACCTCACCCGCGACGTTCCCACGGTGCTGCGCCCCGGAGGGGTGAGCATCGATGAGCTGCGCGCCTTGCTCGGCGACGTCGCATGGCTCGGTCGCGGCGATGTCCCGGAGGAGGCAGCATCACCCGGACTACGTCATCGACACTATGCACCGGCGATCGCGGCGGTTCAGCTAGCGCCCTTGGACGCTTGCGCTGACGCGTGGCTCCAAGACCACGCATTGCTGATGTTGGAGTCTTCCGCAGCGTCGCTGCAGCGGGAGTTCGGGCCACGAGCGGCACCGCTGGTGTGCTTGCCCGACGAGCCCGAGGCCTATGGTCGCGGCTTGTACGACGCGCTCTATCGTCTCGAAGAAACAGCGGCCGCTCACCTCATGATCGAGGCCCCTCCTCGTGGAGAAGGATGGCGGGCGGTACAAGATCGCGTGCGCCGAGCCGCCGGCGATCCGCAGGAATTCGAATGAGAGGCTCCAGTCTTACCGTCGCTACACGCCTTCTCGTGCCTGTGCTCGCGACGTGGATTGGCGCGATGGCAGGGTGTGCAGGACACCCCGTGGTAGCGAGGCAGTCTGTGCAGCCGCCTCCCCCTCAGGACAACCACAGCGTCGAAGAACTCCCCCTCCATGACGACGCTGGCACGGTGTATTTCTCGCGGGGCACTTCGGGGCCTTTGCCGCGAAAGCGCCCGCTCGTGGTGCTGGTGCCGGGCTTCGCCGCCGACGAAGCGGACTACCGAAGCACGAGCCGCGCCCTCGCCGCAGCGGGGTTCGTCGTCGCGGGGCTCAACCACCACTTCGGATTCGTCACGGCCCTGCGGTGCATGACGCAGCGGGACGGCTACGAGAACGTGCGGCGTTCGCTGCGTCTTGTGTTGCGGGATGCCGAGCGCCCCACCTCGCCCCTATACGGGCGCATCGACGCGAACCACATCGGCGCCATGGGGCACTCCTACGGTGGGAAGCTCGCTCTATGGCTGACGAGCGAGGAGGGGCTCGACGCGGTGGTAGCGGTCGACCCGGTCGACGGCGGCGGTGATCGTCGCCCCGACCGGTGCCCCAGTGCGCCGAACGGTTTTCCCCGCGTCGCGCCACTGCTCGGAAGTCCTTACTCTCCCCCGACGCTCATCCTCACGGCTGGGCGGAGCGGAGATTGTGCGCCCTCGTCGAGCAACGGGTCGGTCCTCTTCGATGCGGCTCGAGCGAACGCACTCGAGATTCGCTTGCCGCACGCAAGCCATACCGATTTTCTCGATGCTGCAGCAGGGTTCTGTCTCGCATGCAAGCTGTGCCCGCCTTCGGCAGAAGCAAAGGGCTCGGTGCTTGGTTTCACGCGGCGTGTCTCTGCTCGGTTCTTCGATGAGACCCTAGCGCTGCGCCGCGGGATGCCCGCGCCCTCCGACCTGGTGCCCGCCCTCGACGCCCCGGTGGTAGAGGTGAGGGCTCGCCCGAAGGGTTCCCGGTAGGTTCGGTCCACAGCGACCTCTCCGGGCCCGTGCAACGACGAAGACTATCGCTGAAGCGGTGAAGAGCGCAGCACTCGTCGAGGCGAGGCCCCCGGGGGTCACGAAGCACTACGATATGGGGTTGAGGGAAACATCCCCCAAGGTCGCATGGGCAGTCGCACCGCGCGTGGGCCCGATAGTCGGGCATGGGGAGTTACCTCACTTTCGTTGGCCACAGGAATGAACGATCGGGTCCATCCAGGATTGCGAATGTGCGGCCCCGGTCGCGGCATGACGTCGTCCCTTCCCACAAACGGGCACATCAGGGGAAACGCCGATGCGAGGTACTTCTCACGCTGCGTCTCGCCCGACCGGCTTTCGTGGTGGTTCCGGTCCCGTTCCGTGAACCCAGAACCCGCAGCCTCGCCGAGAGGCGCGTTGGGCTCGCATCAGGGTAACCCTCCTGGGCAGCCGCAGCGCATGAGCTGACGGAATGCAATGTGGATGGTTTGTGGGCCAGGGACGGCGATGGGATGCCTCTTCGACAGGTATGCGTGGGTGCGACATGTCGCATCAGACAGCGTGCCGACCTCTCCTGAAGCAATCTGCGCTGCGAGGACGCGATACTGTGAAGGCACGGTCACTTTGTCGGAGATTTCGCCTATGACTAGCATCAAGTCCACGCCGAGCCGTACCCATCACGTCCAGACGAGCGGGTCGGCCCCCGAAGTTCGTGCTCCCGACGTCGCCGAGGTGGCAAAGACGCAGGTCAGCAGGGCCGCGACCGAGGCCACCGAAGCCACCATTGCGACCCCACCCTCCCGCAAGAAGAAGGCCGAGGCGCGGCAAGCGGCCCTCGGCAAAGAGAAGGCTGCGCAGCAGGATCTGCTGGGCAAGCGGGTTGACCGCAACGGGGACGGCGTGGTGTCTGACGTCGAGAAGCGCCTCGCGGAAGGGCGCGAGAAGGCGCGCAAACTCGTCAAGCACTTCGACAGCGACGGTGATGGCCAACTGAAGGGCGCGGAGATCCCCGAGCAGATGCGCGGCGCCGACAAAGACAGTGACGGCGTCGTGACGAAGCAAGAGCTGCGTCGAGCGTTCAACGGCAATATCTCCCGCGAGGAGCGCTTCAAGGGCTTCGACTCCGACGGCGATGGGGTGCTGTCAGGGAAAGAACTCGCAGACCCGCGATTTGCTCGAGGCCGAGATCACGACGGGGATGGAAAGGTGACCCAAGAGGAGTTCCTCAAGGGGCGACAAAAGGATGCGGCACCCGGCGCAGCGGCGGGCCCAGGAGCCGCACAGGCCGCGGGTGATGCGCCACCGACGGCGGCAAACGGAGACGTCTTTGCCGCAGCCCAGCTTGATCGCAGCGCCCCCCCGAAGGTGTCGTGGTACCACCCTCACCGGCAGAATGAGACGCCGACGCTGCGAATCTCGGGCAACGTGACCTCGGAGAATTTCTTCCGCGAAGCCGCGCTCGCCTCCATGAACGTGGGCATGAGCCCGCGACGGATGACGTCGGTGTTGCAGGAAGCCCTGCCCACCGCCCTCGAGGGGCTCGGCGTCAAACTCGACGCCGGGGGGCGAGGCGCCCTCGCGAACACCATTCGCCAGCGCACCGCAGGCCTCCCGCGCGCGAACCCCATCCCCTCGCACCTGCATCCGGACACCACCGGCAAATATCTCGACGACAATCCAGCGGCAGCCGGGTGGCGCGACAGCGCGTGGGCCCGCTCGCTCGTCGACCGGCTCTCTACGGGTGGCTGAACGCACCGGTAAAGAGCGGTCGCCCCCAGTCGTCGCCGTCATGGCGATGGCTGGGGGTTTTCTCTCCTCCATCGAGCGGTGAGGCCCTCACACACCTCCCAGAGGGCGTCGCGATCGGCTTCACTGTGTCGAGTGCCCGGCAAGCGCTCCGTGGTGCGCTCGGCGCGATCGAGGAAGAAGCCGCCGCGCCGGCCTTGCAGCGCGGGGCTACAGGCTAGCCACACGACGGTGTCAGCCCCCTCGCCGGGGTCGCGCAGGAAGCGACGTGTCATTCGGTAAAAGCGCGGCAGGCCTCGCTCCACACCGGGGGTGTCGACCCAGCCAGGATGCATCGAGAAGAAGGAGATTCCCGTCGCCGCGGCGCGGGCCTCAAAGGCCTGCGCGAGGAGAACTTGGGCACGCTTTTGTTGCGCATAGGCGACCACGC
>JBMTAX010000104.1:0-8239 GCA_049429145.1 Myxococcota bacterium | reverse complement strand
GGAGCCGCCGCCGCTGGAGCCGCCGGACCGGCCGGGGAGGCAGCCACGGGAGCCGCGATTTCGGCCTCACTCCGTGATGCGTGTTCGTGGGCGGCGGCGGCGAGAGGAGCCGCGTCGTCACCGACGACATCGACTTCTGCGGTGTCGCTAGGCGACGAGGGAGTTACCCCCGTCTGGGGAGACGGAGGTGCCGCAGACGGGGGGCTCTCCGCTTGCCGTTGGCCCGCCGGGTCATTGAGCGCGTGCAGTTGTTGCACCAGGTCGTCGTGGCGCTCTTGGCTGTCTTGCCCAGAACGTTCGACGACCTCGAGCACGCCGCGGATGCGGTCCACCATGGCAAGCAACGCTGACGTGAGCTGTGGCGTGAGGGTGAGGGTCTCATCGCGCACATTGCTGAGCACAGATTCGCCAGCGTGGGCAAGGTGCTCGAGGTTTTGGTACCCGAGTAGCCCAGCGGTGCCCTTGATGGTGTGGATGGTGCGGAAAATGGCGGCGATGCGCCCAGGGTCACCCGGCTGCGTTTCGAGCGCCACGAAGTCCCGGTCGAGCTGGTCGAGGTTCTCGCGGCTCTCGATCAGGAATTCCTGGATCGCTTCATCGAGGTCCACCATCTACATGCTCCCCATCGGTCGCGCTTGCCGCGCCCTTCACCGCGCATCGATAGCAGTGTTGGCTCCCAAAACGCGAGTCGACCGCGCAGGAAATTGCGCGCCAAGCGACCTTGGTCACAGTGTGCAATTTCGCGTACGACCCCTCGTCTCCGCGGCCAGGCCGGCGCTGTGCTATACCTGCGCCGTGAGCACGCCCGAATGTCCACAATGCCGACGGGCGGTGCCCAAAGAGGCACCGGGTCTGCTGCTGCAGTGTCGCGCGTGTGGTGTCCGCTTTCCGTGGCCGCCACCCGCGGCTGCAGCGCGACCCGCCCTCGCGCCTCTCCCTCCGGCTGCTGCCGGACCCGCTTGGCCTCGCCGCGACCGCCTCGACGTTGGCGCTGCACCGAAGGTTGCGCCTGCGAGTCCAGCGTTGGCGTGGCGAGACGGACCGGCTCCCCGAGACGTACAGAGCGACTCGGCGCTGCCGCGTCTGCCCGGCTACGAGATGTTGCGGCAGCTCGGCAAGGGCGCCATGGGGCACGTCTACCAAGCCCTCGAGCACCAGTCGCAGCGCGTCGTCGCCATCAAGATCCTCGCGCCCGAGCTCGCCGTGCGCCGCGACCTCGTGCAGCGCTTCGAACGAGAGGCGGCGGCCCTCGCCAGGGTAGAGCACCCCGGGGTCGTCGGGATTCTTTCTCGCGGTTCCGCCGCGGGTCTGCACTATATCGTGATGCGTTTCGTCGAGGGGCAGAGCCTCTTCGCCGTCATGGGGGCCGCAGGTCCGCTGCCCCCCCTTCGCGCTCTCGCCTACACCCGCCAGCTCGTGCAGGCCCTCGGCGCTGCCCACGAGCGAGGGGTGATCCACCGCGACCTCAAGCCGGAGAACGTCATCGTCGAGCCCTACCGCACGAAGGAGTGGGTGACCGAGGAGCGTCTCGTCATTGTCGACTTCGGGCTCGCCGGAATCATCGGCGGTGAGGCTGGCCCGTATCCGAACCTGACCCGCAGCCGCACCACCATGGGCACCATGAACTACATGGCGCCGGAGCAACAGGTCGACGCCAAACACGTCGACCACCGCACTGACCTCTACGCGGCCGCAGTCATTCTCTACGAGATGCTCACTCGAGAGCTTCCCCTCGGTCGCTTTCGCCTGCCGAGCGAGCAAGGGGCGCCCGTGCCGCGGTCGGTCGACGATTGTCTTGGTCGCGCGCTCGCGAAGGACAAAGACGACCGGTACGCGACTGCCACAGAGTTCGACGCCGCCCTCGCTGCCCTCGAGACGGAGATCGGCGCCCTCACGCACAAACGCAGCCCCCATCGCTGAGGGCTGCGTCATCGAGCACGGCGAGGCCGGCCCTTCACTGCACGTCGGTGGCGATGCTGTACGTACCCATGGTCTCAGCCTTGGCGAGCACGTGGCCCTCGATAGCCTGCAGCACCTCGGCGCCCGTGACCTTGCCGTCGACCGGGCACCGCTCCACGTCGAGCGCGTAGAGGGTGAACCAGTAATGGTGCATAATGGTGTCATTCCACGGCGGGCAGGGGCCGTCGTAGCCGAAGTAGTCCCCCTTCATGTCGGCGTCACCCGCAAACCAGCCGGTATAGTCGTTGATGCCGTGACGTCGACCGTGGCCAGCGTCAGGCCCGCTTTTGCCCCGCGGCGTGATGCCGTCTGAGCCCGCCCCTTCGAGGAGGCTGCTCTCGGTCGCAGCGATGTCCATCAGCACCCAATGGTAAAACGTCACCCGCGGCAAGCTGCTCGGAATGCGCTTGCCCTCTTGGTTCACATCGTCCGCTTTGCTCGGCACGTCGGGGTCATGGCAAATCAGCACGAACGACTTGGTGCCTTCGGGGGCGTCAGACCAGTGCAGCGAGGGCGAGCGGTTCGACGACAACGCGAGGTGTGCGGTCGCGTCGGGCTTGCCAAAGGCAAACTCCGCGGGGATGGTTTCTCCGTGGCGGAAGGCGTCGCTCCAGAGCTTCATCGCTACTCCTCGTCAACTGCGGGTGTCAGGTTCTCTTGTGCCCCTCGCCGTTAGCAGCTCGAGTCCCGCGGGGCGAGGGGACATACATCGCTGGGGACCGCATCGACCGTATTGCGAAACCCAGCTGCGGGTGGCGACCCTCCCTCTGACCCTATTTGTCGAGGTCACAGGAGTACGCCATGACCCGCCCCCCCTCGCTCCTCGTCGGCGTCGTGCTGTGCGGCCTGCTGTCGGCATCCGGGGCCTTCGCCGAGGATACTTGGACAGAACCTGCGCCCGGGGTGCGCTACCTCCATCGGCAGACTGACGAGCCCAAGGACATCCACGCCCTGGTCATCGACCTCGACACCCCCGGGCTTCGCCTGCGCGCGACCAAAGCCGAGGAGCGCGGCCGCACCGTGAGCGACTTCGCCGACCTCGTCGGCGCGACGGCGGCGATCAACGGCGACTTCTACGCCGCAGGCCATACGCCCATCGGCCTCGCTGTCGGCGAGGGACACGTCTGGCCCGAGAGTGCCGACACCACGGCGTGGAGCTTTCTCGCCTGCACGTCAGACAACCGATGCGAGATCGACGACAGCGGCGAGGCCCGTGCCCCGGGTGCCGATTGGCATAGCGTCGTCGGTGGTAACCACCTGCTCGTCTCCGACGGGATCGCACGGAGCGAGGCCGAGGACGAGGCCTGCGGAGAGTTCTGCACGACGATGCATCCGCGAACGGCGGTAGGTCTCGACGAGGCGGGTCGCAACCTGATCTTCGTGGTCATCGAGGGGCGTCAGCCCCCGCTGCTCGGGATGGGGCTTGCGCGTGTCGCTGCGCTGCTGGTGGAACTCGGTGCATACACCGCGCTGAACCTCGACGGAGGAGGCAGCTCTGCCCTCGTGGTGCAAGGCGAGCGGGTCAGCGACCTGCCGAGCGCCCAGCTCGAGGAGCGGCCCGTGGCGAACCACCTCGCCGTGATCCACGACGAAGCGGCAGTGTCGACAGGACGCCTGGTGGGGTTTGTGCGCGCGGGCTCTGTCTACGACACCACGGCGGGCATCGCCGCTGCCGAGGTGACGTTGTCGTCGGGTGAGAGTCGCCTTTCCGACGACAGCGGCTACTTCGTTTTCGACGAACTCGTGCCCGGCATCGTCACCGTGCACGTGCGCGCCGCGGGATACGACGACGCGTCGGGGGAGCGAGAGATCGTCGCGGGGACCACCCAGTGGCGCTCCTTCGCTCTTGTGCCGTCAGCGGACCAGGCAGGTGGGCAAGACGCGGGAGCCGAAGAGGAGCCGCCGCCGCTCGACGCTGGCCACCCTGCGCTCGATGATGCGGGAGGTGACGCTGACGCGGGTGAAGACGCCCCCCCAGCGCGCAACCCAGACGGACCACTCCCTCGCGGACCCGACGCGGAGACGACGGGCGGTGACGTGGAGGAGGAAGCTCACGACACAAGGTCGTCACATGCGGCGCCGCCCATGAATGACGACGGAGCCACGCTGGGATGCCGATGCATTGCCCGCGCGCCTTCCCCTCCCTCTCTCGCACTCTTTCCGCTGGCGTGTCTCATCCGGCTGTGGTCCCGTCGTCGTCGAGACCCTCCCTCGTTGGCGTGCCGTGTCCCTTCATGAGCCCGGCCTGGGGGATAGGGTCAGACGCGGTCGTGCTTTTTCGAGCGCAGCAGCGGCTCGAGCGTCGCGAGCGCGGGAGGTTTGGCCAGGTGTGCGTCGAAGCCGGCGGCTTCGCCACGCGCCACATCTTCGGGGTTTGCATAACCGGTCACCGCCACCATGCGGCAGTCACGCAGCCCAGGGACCGCCTTGAGCTGGCGCACGACCCCGTAGCCGTCGAGGCCCGGCAGGCCGATGTCGCACAAGATGACGTCGGGTGCATGTTCGCGGGCCAGCCGCACACCCTCCTCGCCGTCGCGCGCGGCCCGCACCTCTCTCCCGGAGAGCCCGACCAGCGTCTGCAGCAGCTCCCGTGCGTCGTCGTTGTCTTCGATGATGAGGACCTTGTCCGATGAGTGGCCTGCCGCCTGGGAGGGCGCGGCCCGCTGCGACAGCGGCTCCACCTCGGGCAGCGTCAGCAAAAAACAGGTTCCGTGTCGTGCGTCCGTGC
Source organism: Myxococcota bacterium (assembly GCA_049429145.1). Lineage (GTDB taxonomy): Bacteria > Myxococcota > UBA727 > UBA727 > CAYLZW01 > JBMTAX01. The sequence continues at coordinate 3,552 of JBMTAX010000104.1, read as the reverse complement.
GCTCCACGTGCAGGGTGCCGTGGTGTAGCTCCGTGAGCGCACGCGCGATCGGGAGGCCCAATCCGAGTCCTGCTGCGCGTTGATCGGGGAGCGGGTCTAGCTGAGCGAAGGGTTCGAACACGCGCTCCCGAAAAGCGTCATCGATGCCGCGTCCTGTATCGCGCACGCGCACGGCGGCGTGCGTGGCTGTCGAGCCTCGAGGCTCACGCGTCAGGAAGACCTCGACCCGTCCTCCGGACGGGGTGAACTTGCGGGCGTTGTGCAACAGATTTCCCACGACCTGAGTGAGTCGGGTGCGATCGCCGCGCACGTGTACGCCGGCCGCAGGGGTGACGAGGCGCAAAGTGACCCCTGCGCGCGCAAAATCCGGCTGGTGGTCTTCGCAAAGTTCGCGCAGCAAATCGTAGAGATCCACCTCCTCGAGCCGCAGCGCGAACCGGCCCGACTCAATGCGGGCGATGTCGAGGAGATCGTCGACGATGCGGCGGAGGGTGCTCATCTGGCGCTGCATCGCCTCGATGGCGCGCCGAGCGACCTCGCTGTCTCTGGGGACCCGGGCGAGGATCTCGACGCCGTTGCCGAGGGAGGCGAGCGGGTTTCGCAGCTCGTGAGAGAGCATGCGAATGAAGTCGTCCTTTCGCCGGTTCAGTTCTCTCAATCGGTCATGGGCTACCTGGAGTGACGTCTCGGCTTGCATGCGCCGCGAGATGTCCTCTACGAGGACGATGTACCAGCGCGCTGTTCCGTCGTCGCCGCGTACCACCGAGATACTTTTTCGCACCCACAGTGCGAGCTGATGTTTGGTGACGTAACGGTTCTCGACGGTGAATGAGCCCACACCTCGCGCGCTCTGTTTGCGCATGGCGCGGATCTGCGCTGCGCGGTCCTCGGGATGCACCAAACTAAGCTCTTCCACCCCGTCGAGCTCATCCGCATCATGGCCCAGCAATTCGGTGAGTGCATGGTTCGTCCCGACCAGCCGCCCTGAGGGCGAGAGGATCGCAAAACCGATGGCGGCATGCTCGATGGCGTTCTGCAGTTTCGCTTCGCTGCGATGCAACGCCGCCTCGTCCCGCATCCGCGCGAAGATCCTGCTGGTTTGTCGGGTCATCTGGTCGAGCCAGTGCCGCGCCCTCGCCGCCTGCGGGGATACGGTTCGTGAGAATAACCACAGGTGCGCCCACACGCTGCCGTCGTCGAGCCGCAGAGGCAGCCACATCGCTCTGCGCAGCCGCACACGACGCAAGGCTGGCAGCAAGGCGCTGCTCCGGAGGGGGTGGTCTCCCTCTACACCTTCGAGATCAATCTCCACCTGGGGAGGGATCGCAGCGGCGAGCCTGCCGGCTTCTGCCTCGAGCGCCACGCCGCAGCGGTGAAACTCACGCCCCCGGGTGTGACTCCAAACCGGGCTGTCGTCGTCGCTGAACGTTGCCACCTTGACCACGCTGGCGACAGCTGCGCCCGTCAACATCGCGGCGGTGTGGGCGAGGTGGGGCAGCAACTTCTCGAGGGAGACCCCGCGAACGTAGCGCCGACCGAGGTCCTGCAGGGCCTCCATCGACCGCAGCTCTTGCGCCAGCGCTGTCTTCTCCTCGTCCGACGACGGCAAACCGAGACGTGCGCGACGCCGCGCGTCCCACTCTGCGCTGACGTCGTGGGTGGTCTCGATGACTCGCAAAGTGCCATCGGGCCCGAGCAGGGGCACCATGGTCGTTCGCAGCCATAGGGTGCGACCGTCGCGGTGACGGCGCCGCAAGCCACCAGACCACTGACGACGTTCGTGCAGCAACTTCGCCAGCGCTGGTCTTTGACAGGAGAGCCTCGTGTGCAGCAGCGGCTGCTGGCCCACACCCACGACCTCAGCCGCGGCAAAGCCATACAAACGCGACGCCCCCTCGCTGCAGTACTCGATCTCTCCCCCTCGCTCGTCGAGACGCCACACCAAGAGAGCGTCACGTCTTGGGGCGTCTGAGGATGAACCGAGGCGTGAGAGCACGAGCTGCACCCCGACAGGTTCATCCGGCGCGATCGCGATCGGTTGACCCCTCACGACGAGAGGGTCATCGGCGCCGTAGCCCCGCGTCTCCCCGTAAAGGGGACAGCCCAACGCTTGCCTCGATGCCCTCACCTGCGAGATCACGCGCGCGATTGCTTCGAGGTGTTCCCCGAAGAGCCTGTCGACATCCAGTGCCTCGCCGGGACAGGGGGGCAGAGAGAGGAGGCTCGCGAAGCGATCGTTGTAGACGACGTGAAGACCATCGCCCCCCACGAAACACGTCGCATCTTCACTCGCAGCGACCGAAGAGAGCGCCTTGAGTACCGGTGGCCAGGGCGACCTGTCTTCGCCTGCTCGCGCCGGTTCTTGGCCGCTGCCCCTGTGTTCCCTGGTCGCGATCCCCTTTGTTGTCCTAGACAACGCCATTGCTGCCCCCCTCACCGTTGGCGGCGCGACCCCCGTCGTCCTCTCCAACCTCTTCACGATACTGCGGAAGTCACCGGGGTGTGCAGCTCTCGCGTCCAAGTGTCTCGCGATCTCTTTGTCCAGAGTTCCGCGGCCGTGTCCCGTCCAGTTCCGTGGCCGCTCCTGGCTCGCGCTGGCTCAGGGGTCTTCGTCGGGGACGGCGACTTCGATGCGCGAACCTCGGCCTTGGTCGACGTCGGTGCGTTTCGCCCGCAGCTGTCGGAGCAGCGAGCGGATCAGCGTCTGGCCCATGGACCCTTGTCTCACGTGCCCGGTGCCGATACCTCGCCCATGATCGGCCACCACGAAAGTGTAACCGCCTTCGCCGCGGCGCACTTCGACCTCGATGCGCAAGGCTCCGTCGTCGCCTCGCCCATGCTTGAAGGCATTGGTCAGCAGCTCGTTCAAGATGAGTCCCGCCGGTACCGCCCGCTCGATGGGGGTCTCACAAGGCTCGGTGACGACGTGCAGCTCGGCGTCGGGGGCCATGGAGTCCCGCAGCGCGGCGCAGAGGGAGCGCGCGTAATCGCCGAAGTCGATGCGCGAGAGGTCGTCGCTGGCGTAGAGCTGCTGGTGGACGAACGCCATCGACTGAATGCGCCGCGCCGTGTCCATCATCGCGCCTTGCGCCTGTGCGTCTTCCATCTCCTCGGATTGCAGCGTGATCAGGCTCGAGATGATCTGCAGGTTGTTCTTCACCCGGTGGTGAACCTCTTGCACAAGAGTGAGTTTCTCGTCGAGGCTCCGCTGCAGCGCTGCCGCTGCTCGCTCGCGGTCACTCAGATCGCGCACCGCCGCAATGAGCAGTGCCCGCCCTCCTCGACGCGACGGAGAGAGCGACACCTCCGCCGAGAAGCGGCTGCCGTCAGCCCTCACCGCCGTGCAGGTGTGTAGCTCTGAGGGGGCATCCGGAGCACGCTCTTTGCCCGGCGAGACGAACTCTCCGTGCTCGAGGAGAGTCATGATCGAGCGCCCGTTGACCTCTTGGAACATCTCCTCTGCGCGCCGGTTCGCAGCCGTGACCACACCCACGTCATCGAGCACAAGCAGAGCGTCGGGGCAGCTCTGAAACAGTGCCACGAAGGCGGTAC
>JBMTAX010000103.1:0-8299 GCA_049429145.1 Myxococcota bacterium | reverse complement strand
CCGTCCGATTTTGATTTCGCAATGCTCGACGAGCGGAATGCATTCCTCTCCGGCAAGATGAACGCCGTTTTCGAACGCCCGATCTCGGCGGCGCTCTCCAAGTTCGGGGGTCGCGTACCCCAAGGTCAGCTCATCGACGACGTCGAAAAGGACACCCTGCGCATGGTGCAGCGCTATGTCGGCGCCATGCAAAAGGCGAGCTATCCGAACATGCTGTTCGAGCTCGAGAACTACGCGCGCAAGATCAATGGCCTCTGCGCCAAGTACAAGCCCCACGACGACCGCTATCCTGAGCAGCAGCGAGCCGACGCGCTGTACACCGCGTTCTATTACCTCAAGAACCTCATGATCATGCTGCGCCCTTTCGTGCCCGGCGCCACCGACCGCTTGCGCGAGGCGCTGCGGCTTCCACCCGAGGTCTTCTCCGTCGAGCAGCTCGGTACGCCCCTCGTGGCGGGCCACGAGGTGGGGCCCAACGGGAGTTACTTCCCAAACGTGCTCGGAGTCTCGGCGGAAGACGACGGAGACGGGTGATAGCTCGCTTCCCCACACTCCAGGCGTGTGGGCTGCCGGGGGCGGCCGCGTAGTGCGTCTTCCCCCAGCCCAGGACGCAACCTGCCGTCCGTCAGAGGCTCCGCACCTCGCGGCTCAGTTCCTCGTCGAAGAGAACCACCCCGGAGTCTGCGGCGACAAATCGAACGCGCACGACGTCACGAACCGGGTCGAAGGTGAGGAAGGTCGCAGCGAGGGCGCCCTTCCCGTACAGGAACTGCGATGAGGGAAAGACCTCCTGCCGGTACTCTTCACTCTCGGCGAGCAGTCCCAGGGGATTGCCGAGGTTGCCGCTCGGCCCCACCGCAACCTCCCAGAAGCATCGGCGAGGCCCTTCGGCCTCCACCCGGCCGACAAAGCCTAGGTGAAAGTCGCCGCTGAGGAACCACACGTCGTCGAGCTGCTCCTGCTCGAGGAACTGCAACAACTCTTCGCGTGCTGGCGCATATCCTTGCCATCGGTCGCCTGATGACGCCCACAGCTCGGGCATCAGGGACATGGGCACGGAGTTCAGCAGTACCTTGAAGTGGCACGGGCTTGCCGTGAGGGCAGCTTTTAGCCAACTGAGCTGCTCCGCTCCGAGGTAGGCCTCAGCCGCCGACGTGCGCAACGACGGGCGACGCTCGGTACGGCAGTCGAGGACAAAGACCTCAACGCTGCGGCCGAAGCGCAGGCTGCGCCAGAGCTGCCCAGCGGGTCCTGGGGAAACCGGCAGTGCCTCGAAGAACGCATGCTTCGCGTCCGCGAGGCGTTGGGGGTCAAGGGTCTCGGGGTTCAGGTTGTTCGTGAACTCATGATCGTCCCACGAAATGGCGAGCCCGGCGCCTTGAAGCGCGGCGCGATATCCTGGGTCGCCGAGCGCCCGTCGCCAGTTTGCGCGGTACTCGTCGAGGGTGATGGCGTCGTCGTTGTACGCCATGTCCCCGAGGTGCACGAGCAGGTCGACGTTCTCCTCGCCGATACGCTGTCCCGCTTGCCACGGCTGGTTTTGCCACGAGGTGCAGGTCATGCCCGCGAGATGCACGGGCGCGAGCCAATCGCTCGGAAAGAGCGTTCTGAAAGTACCCACGTCGCTGCGTCCCGCATCATCGAGCGAAAAGGCAGCATAGGTGTACCGGGTCGCTGGGGCGAGGCCACCAACGACGACGCTGGCGAACCCCGCCTCGTCTGCAGTGTGCAGATCGTCGTGGACCATGACGACGTGGCCGGCCGTCACGCCCTCGCGCCACACCCGTAGGCGAACGACGCTCGATGTGGCGACGTGTACCTTGACGAGGGCGCGGCTTTGCTCGAGGTCACCGGCGCAGGCGGCGAGAGGAAACGTGGTCTCGTCGACAGGGGCGGCCAGCGGGACGAATGCCACCTCGAGCCCACCGTCATAGGCATCGGGATCGACCTCGCTGTTCACCGTGATCGGTGCTTCGAAAACACTGCCGCAGCCAGCCAAGGCAGCCGTCGTGGAGAGCGCACCGAGTTGCAGGAACTCCCGTCGGTGCCATTTCATGAGCGAGGACGAATGAGCTCGGGCAGGGCCGCGAGCTCGGCATAAAGATAAAGGTTCGCCAAAATGGCCTTGCGGAAGACACCAAGGTGCAGCGACTCGTCAGGGCCATGCGCACCCGTCTCTGGGTCCATGACGCCGTTCAGGATGAGGGGCAAGTCGCCGTAACGTCGGCCGAAGAGCGCGACGAAGGGGATGGAGCCTCCCACGCCCACCTGCAGGAGTTCCCGGCCCCATGCTCGCTGGTACGCGCGGTTTGCGGCTTCGAAGGCGGGACCACTCGGCGAGTACAGCCACGAGTCAGCGCCGCCGGGCCGAAGCCTCACGGTGACCTGCACGCCACCTGGCGGGTCACGGGTGAGCTCGTCGGCGAGTAGACGATGAAGTTCGTCCCGCGTTTGCCCGGGGGCCACGCGAGCGCTCAAGGTGACGGCGGCCTTTTGCCGGAGCGCGTTCTTCTGCCGGTCGGGCGTCGGCAGTGTCGATGTCAATACGGTGAGCGCAGGCTGGCGCCACATCCATTCCGCCGGCGGGTGGCCATGGTGAGGTAGGGGTTCGATGCCTGCACAAAGGTGTGCGCCCACCTTGATGACGTCGTCGGTCAGCGGAATCTTCCACGCAGCATCTTGCCAGCTCTCATCGACAACTTGGCGTCCGAGTGACAGCCGACCATCCTCATCGAGGACACGTGAGAGCACTTTGACCAACGTCGTCGACACGTCGGGCGCCACGTTTCCCCACAACCCAGAGTGGACGTCGGCGGTCAGCGCCTCGCATTCCACCTCGAGTTCCAGCAGACCGCGCAGTGACACGGTCAGGCCCGGAATGTCGATGGAAGGATTTTCGCAATCGGTGAGCACCATGACGTCGGCGGCGAACGCCTCCGGAAAGGCGTCCATGTAGCGCTCGAGGTTCGGGGAACCGATCTCCTCTTCGCCTTCGATGAGGAGCTTGATGTTACACGGCAACTCGCCCGTGGCCCCGAGCCAGGCTTCCATAGCCGCCAGGTGGGAGACCCAGCCGCCCATGTCGTCAGCAGCCCCGCGCGCATAGAGGCGGTCGCCTTTACGGGTCGGCTCATGAGGGGGCGTCGACCACGGCTCGCCTTTCACTGGCTGCAGGTCGAGGTGCCCATAGATGAGCACAGTGGGCGCACCTGGACCGGCGCGCATGCGCTCGGCGGCGACGCAGGGCAGGGCTTCGTCGAGGGAGAGCACGCGCGACGAAGAAAAACCTAGCGCCTCGAGGTCATCACGAATGCGCGCAGCGAGTCGCGCGACGTCACCGGCGTGTTCGCGGTCGCACGAGATGGCTGGATATCGCAGGTAATCACAGAGGCGTTCGACGGTGCGCTCGAAAGTACCTTCTGCATGGTCGCGAACGGCATCCAAACGATCGTGGGTCATCGAGGCTCCCTTCGCGCAGCGAGGCGCGATGCAACTTCACAATGTTCCGATGGCTACACCACTGCCGCTGGAATTCCAGACTCTCGCGGGGGGGCTTCGGCCGGTGGGGGGAGCCATGTACTCGTCTCACGACACAAATCGAGGACGGCCGCCACGAAACGAGGGTGTGCATTGGGGCAGGGCATCAAGAACAGATCTTCCCCGCCTGCGTTCACGAAGTCTTCCCGTGCGCGGACCCCGATCTCCTCGAGTGTTTCGAGGCAGTCAGCGACGAAGGCTGGGCAAAAGACAGCGAGCCGGCGTTTTCCTTGCTTGGCCAACGTCGGGAGCACGTCGTCGGTGTATGGTTTGACCCACTCTGCGCGGCCGAGGCGGGACTGAAACGAGACCGAGTAATGCGCGGCAGACAACCCCAGTCGGGCTGCCAGACCTCGCGCAGTGGCGAAGCACTGCGCGCGGTAGCAGAAGCGGTTGTCTGCCACGATGCTGTCACAGCAACCCTCACGTCGAAGACAGTGTGATCCGCTCGGGTCGGTGGCTTGTACATGTGCTTCCGGCAACCCATGGAAGCTAAATAGAACATGATCGGCCCGCGCGACCTCGTACGAGGCTGCTGACGCCGCCACGACGGCGTCGAGGAAGGCGGGGTGGTCATAGAACGCGGGAACAAATGAGAGAGGCGGGACGGCCGGACCTTGGCTCGCGAGCTCCATGACCCGCTCGATGGAGGACCCCGTCGCTGCCGAGCTATACTGCGGGTACAGGGGGAGAGCGACGATGCGCTCGACGCCAGCCTGTCTCATGCGCTCCAGCGCTCCTGCGATGTCAGGCTGCCCGTAGCGCATCGCCAACTCCACCACCACGGGCGGCGTGCCTGCGGCCGTTGCATCCTCGTCGAGGCGCGCCCGCACAGCGCGCTCCAACGCACGTGAGTGGACGAGCAGGGGCGAACCTTCGTCGGTCCAGATGGTCTTGTATGCCTCGGCGCTCTTGGGGGCACGGAAGGGCGCGATGACGCCGTTCACGAGGAGCCATCGCAGCGGCCCTGGGATGTCGATAACGCGACCATCGGTCAGGAACTCTCGCAGGTAGGGTCTGACGTCGCTGGCGTCGGCCGAGGCGGGGGTCCCGAGGTTGAGGAGCAGGAGTCCGGTGCGTACTGGTGGCATGGGTCGTCGCTCGTTGGAGCCCCCTCGCGAGGGCCGTCGCAGTTCTCGCTCGCCCGGAGCACTCTTCGATGCCCCTCGCCGAGCTCGGGTCAGACGAGGCGCTGTTGCCTCGGTTCTCCGCGCAAGACATGTTTGCGACTCCGCTCGCGCACCGCCTCTAGCGCTGCGGTGAGCAAGGCGTCCAAATCGCCCTCGCGTTCCGGGAAGTTCAAATCTTCCGTGTCTACGATGAGTGTGGGGCACAACTGGTAACGGGCAAAATACCGATCGTACGCCTCGCACAGGCGCTCGAGGTAGGTGGGGTCGATGTCCTGCTCGAAACTGCGGCCGCGACGCTGAATGCGGCCCAAAATCACCTCTAGCGGGGCATGCAGGTAGATCACCAGGTCGGGCACCGGGACCTTGGTCGATAGGGCTGCGAAGATCTGGTCATAGAGGGCCAGCTCTGACGTGTTCAGTGTCAGTTCTGCAAAAATACGATCTTTCGCGAAGAGATAGTCGCTCACGACGGAGCGGGCGAAGAGGTCCTGCTGTCCGAGCTCTTCTTGCTGCTTGAAGCGAGAGAGCAAGAAGAACATCTGCGTCTTGAACGCGTGTGCCGCCGGGTCGCTATAGAACTCGGGGAGAAATGGGTTTTCCTCGACGACCTCGAGCACGCGCCGCGCTCCGAGGCGCTGTGAGAGGAGGTGCGTGAGGGTGGTCTTGCCTACCCCGATGCAGCCCTCGATCACCACGTAGCGCAGGGCGTCGCGTACTTGGCCTACCTTGTCGTCGACAGCGCCGCTCATCCTTCACCTCGACCCCCGGGGTACCAAAGGGGCCCCGTTCCCGAAAGCCCTGGCCTCTGGGGCTCGCGCTGGCCCATAACTCTGCGCCTTCTCGGTGGGGAAGCTAGGATCATCTCTATGACTGAGTCGCAGGCGCTCGTGCCCTACTTCGAGGCTCCCCCGGTACAAAAGGCCATCGACGGCGTGTACCAGGCGCCGCGGCCTGGCCGAAGTTGGCGTTCTGGCCTTCGGACCGTGGTGCTTCTGTCCGGCAGCGTCGGTATCGGGACCGGGGTGGCCCTTGGCTGGTTCGGCCTCGCACCCGCGGCGGTCATGGCCGTCGGTCTTGCCGCGGCCCAGGTCCTCGGGCAGAGCTACCTGCAAAATCGCCTGGGGCAGGACGTCATGGGCGGAATCGCGGGGGGCGACCTCGAGCGGGCGCTGCACGCGGCGGAGGCTGCTCTCGAGGAATCACCGGGCGGGGCGATGCGCACCTTGGCCGCTGCGAACCTCGCGAGTGTCCTCATGCAGCTCGATCGTCTTCACGATGGTGCCAGCGTCCTCGATCGCTGGCCTCCTGGTTTTCTGCATATGCCCTTGTCGACGGTGCTGTGGCTCAACAACCGCGCCTTCGCGTCGTTGGCCCTCGAGGAGGAACCTGCGTTCGCGGGTCGATTACTCGACGAGGCAGACCAGCGCCTCGTCCGCGCCGGGGTCCGCGGCTTCGGTGGGGCCCATAACTTTCACAAGATCTCGTCGGCGCTGCACGGCACCCGCGCCATGGAACGCCTTGCCGCGAAAGAGCCTCGGCAAGCGCTACATCACTTGAGCTGCGCCGCTGAACTCGACGAAGGGGCTGCAGCGCCATTCCGCCTCGTGGAGCGAGAACTGTGTCGTGCTGCGGCCTTACAGCAAGTGGGACGCCGCGACGAGGCTGTCTTGGTGGCTGCCTCGTTGCGGGACCTTCCGTTGACGGTACGGCAACGCGCGAGGCTCGACGCGCTCGAGGAAGAGGCCTTTGGTTCGCGCGAAAAAACGCACGAGGCCTAGTTCGGTGGCGCCGAGTCATCTGCCGTTCAGCGGCACCTCGACCATGGCGGCATCGAAGGGCATTCTACAACGACCGGCACAAGCGTGCTGCGAGACAACGCACAGGTCGCGCCTCAGGGCCGCCGAGGGGGCAGCACCCACTGCTGACGTTTCTTTTTGCGATCCGACTTTTGTGGGCTCGACGCTGGCACGACACCCGGGGGATCGGCGATGCGGCAGAAGCCTGCGAGACGCTCTTGCATCGCCTCGCGTGCCTTCGCGAAGGTGCTGCCTTGCACGCGGGTCTCCTCGAGGATCCGCTCGGGAGGATCTGCGCGCGCGCGACAGCTGAGCGCGATCCAGTGGGCACCGGCTTTCTTACCGAAGCGAACTCGCACTCGAAACGGGGCCGTCGTCGTGGCGGCTTGGAGGTACGCGATCTGGTCGTCTTGAATTTGGCTTTCTACGGCTTGTCCGACGAGCTTCTTCATCTTCAAGCTACCCGACAAGGTACCCTCGAAGACCACCGCGTCGGACCCCATGCGGGCCCGTAGCCCGCTCACCACATCCGTGGCGAGGGCCTGCGCATCGGAGATCCGAAGCCCGACATTGCCGAGTTCCTCGACGACAACGCGTACCGCAGCTGGGTCTGCTCCCGTGGCAGGGTGGGCCTGTGTCGGTGTGAGCAGCCAGAACGAGACAAAGAATGCAGGGACCATGTCGGCAGCCTCGCATCCCGTGGGTCGAGGACGCTACCTGCCGCGACGCGCCACCCACGGATCCTTTTCGAACCGGGGTATGACGCGCTACGGCCAGCGCCATTCAACCCCAGGTCTCAGCCTCCGCCAGACGGATCGTAACAAGCGTCGATCTGCACATTGGCTGGGCTGTTGACCAGGTTGTTGCAGGCTGCACCGAAGAACTCGATGGTGTCGCTGTCGACGAGGGCCCAGCCGTTGGTCCGCGTCGGGTCTGCGACGACGGGGGCACCGCCAGCGGTGACAGTGATGTCGGCATTGGGCGGTACGGCGCGGGCGAGGTCAAAACGACAAGTCGCCACGCGGCTCGCGATGTTCTCGAGGGCAGAGGCGAGTCCGTTCGCATTGTTCGCTTGGTAGTACCGCGTCGCGCCTGGCAGCGCAGTGCCACCTGCTTCGGCGAGGCCGTTGAGGACGTCAGTGAAGTTCTCGCTCCCGGGGATGCCGATGACGAAGACCGAAAAACCGGCGGCGTTGAGGCTCGACGCTGCGGCCTTGGCCTCCACGTCATCGAGGCAGTTGCGCGCATCCGAGCACTGCCCTGGCTGCACACACCTGCACGTCCCGGGATTGAGACCTGTATTGCAGTTGGGGCCGCCATCGGTCGCAAGCACCACTACCCGAGAGCCGCCACTTGCTGGCAGCAAGCTCAGCTGCTCCTGGGCTTGCTCCAGGGTCTTCGCCGTGGGGGTTCCTCCCCCAGGGGTGGTCGCTTCGAGTTCCGAGACGATGGCCCCAGCGTTGTTGGCGCTTACGTAGACCTCGCGCGCTCCTGCGCGGCACACGCGCGAGTCAGCGTCACCGTCCGGATACAGCATCAAACCAAAGTCAACGTCGCCGGACAGAGACGTCACGACGGCGCTCAGCGACGAGACCGCGCTCGCCCACTTCGACCCCGGGTAGCCTACCGCCTCCTCCCCCATGGAGCCTGATTTGTCGACGACAAGCAAGATGCGTGGTGGGATCGTTTCGCTCGCAGGGAACAGGACCTCATCGCATACCTCGCCGCTCCCGCCCGCACCTGGCGTCAAGACGCCGTCATCGTCTTCTTCGTCATCCATCGTGGAGGGCGGGGTTGGAGCGTCGCCCCCTAAACCCGGGGCGCCGAGCTCAGGCG
>JBMTAX010000102.1:0-8300 GCA_049429145.1 Myxococcota bacterium | reverse complement strand
CGGGCGGGCGCGATCCAGACCTCGGGGGCCGACTACAGCCGCTTCGCCGACGCGCGCCGCGCGGAGGCACACGGGCCAGAACCACGGCTGCTCTCTCTCGAGGCGGTCGCCGCACAACGAGCCGTGCAGGCGCGCTGGGCAGACCCATCGCTGGCCTGGCTCATCAGCCCGCAGCAGGGACTCGATTACGGCCTCAACGTCTGGCGTAGCTGCCTCCGCACCTTCACCGAAGCAGACGCCACAGGTCCTGTGGAGGCCCTCGCAGAGCTCATCGATCCGGCTTGCGACGAGGTCTTCCAGTACGGCCACGGCGGAAAAGGCGGCTACAACCCGTTCATCGACGACGCAGGGCGGTATTCAGCGGTGTTCGCCATGCGAGAAGACTCGCCCGGCGGAGGCGCAGATTATTCCAGCGAAGAGCTCGGCATCACCGCCCGCGTTCGCATGCTCACCCACCTCGCGATGTCACCATAAGGCGAGTCGACGCGCACGGCCCCACGCGGTTCTACACCGGCGTGCGTACGCGTCATCGCAGCGGGTCTTCCTCAGTGGGCGGCACGGCCCTGCCACGAGAAGAATGACCACACCTCCTCTGCCATTTCGGTGTCCCCATGCTGGGGGCCAACGATTGGCATGCACCAGAGCCGATAGCGTGCCTGCAGGCTTGGTTCAGTGTGCCCCCCACCGACGACGTGGAAGGCCTCGACCGTCGGGAATGCGACGCGGAAACGAAGTCTCGTCACCGTCGACCCATCCTCAGGGTCGTTGTCCGGGAGTTGCACCAGGGTAGGCACTTCGCTGACGCCGTTGCACTCGCGCCACAACCCGACGCTGGCTGGGCTGTCGATCACCGAGCCACCTCCTGCCGAGGCGTCGACCCCCACGAAGCCACCCTCGAGCGGGGCAGTTGGGGTCTGCGGTCCCGTGGATGCCGTGAGCTCTCTCGGTAGCAACGACCTCCCCGAGACCCGCATGGTGGGGTCCTCGCGGTCGCTCGTCGTCGTAGGCCGCTGTGACACCGATGATTTGCTGTATCGGAATGAGCTACACTCCAGGATTGTGGCTGAGGCTTTAGTCCGCCCATATAGACAATCACGCGACGAATGGATCGTGACGCGACCGCAGTGGTCCCCGTCCACTCCCGGTGTAGGGCCAAGGGTCGCGTCCCCCGTGGCAGGGCTGGCGCGAAGCGACGAACCGGCCCTACTCTTTTCCAATGACGGACGAATCAACCCGGCGTGAAAGCGAGGTGGGCGCGGTAGGAGACGAACAGGACGGAGCCTCCCGACCCGTAACGCGTTTTCGCATCGTCGACATGCCTCACGTCGACTTTTGGGAAGAGAAGCGAAAGCTGCCGCGCTTCCTTTTCCCTTTTGAATATTCCCTCGACCCCTGCAGCTCCTGTGTCGGGTATTGCTGCCAAACCATCGTGCATGTGACCCTGGTGGAGGTGCTCCGCATCGTGCTGCCCGTCGGCCTCGTCATCGATGACGTCGTCGAGCGCATCCCTGCCGATGGAGCGCGCGGGCACTTGCAGACGGTGCCACTCCCTCTTGACGAAGGGGAGGTGCGCCTTGTGCTGCGGCAGCGCGGGGAACCGAAAACATGTGTCTTTCAGCACCACGTTGGCGCGAGGGGTCTCTGCTCGGTGCACGCGCTGCGCCCTGGCGTGTGCCGTATTTTCCCCTACCGTGTCGACGTCGGAGATCGCATTGTCTCCGCGGGGGCTGCGGTGGCATGTCCCACCCGCTGGCTCTTCAACGAATCCGTGGAAGCCCGCGTCGAGGCCGACATGCAGCAATGGCAAGATGACGTCGCTGAAGAGCGTGCATTGGTAGCGGCATGGCGCGAGACTGGGGAAGAAGACCGCAGCTTCGCGGGCCTCGTACGCTTCGCCACCGCCCGCCTCGCCCCTCGCTATGGCCTTGACCCAAAAGAATTCCAAAGGCCCGCCCGAAGACGGCTCGGGGACAGATGGAAGAAGCCTGCTGGCGTCGAGGAGGGGTCCTCGAACGACCCCGGGAATGAGCCGAGGTGAGCCGTGGCCTATGACGAGGGGCTCGCGGAGCGGATCCGTTTGTTGTGGCGGGAGCGACGCGACGTCGAGGAAAAGCGCATGTTCGGGGGCCTGTGTTTCCTCGTTGGGGGGCACATGGTGGCGGGCATCGTCGGGGAGGAGCTGATGTTGCGGGTGGGGCCCGCGGCGTACGAGGCGACGCTCCTAGAGCCCCACGTGCGCGAAATGGACTTTACCAAGCGGCCCCTCAAAGGCTTCGTCTACATCGAGCCTGCAGGCTTCGACGAAGACGACGCCCTCGAGAGGTGGCTCTCACAAGGGCTCGCGTTCCAGCAGACCCTCCCCCCACGTGAGACGACGAGCGGAGCGAGGGCCAAGGCAGGACGCGCGCGGGCGAAGGCCCAAGTCGTCGACGTGACGAAGGCAAAGGCGCATGATCGTAAGCCGCGCGCGTGAGGGCCGAGCGGCGTCGCCATGGGCTCAGCGGTCGAGGCGCACGTCCCCGACGCGCCGCAGGAACTCTTCGTAGGGACCATTGTAGTCATCGATGCCGTGGCGGCTCATGGCGAGGATGCGGGTGGCGGCCTCAGCGACGAGATCGCGATCGTGCGTGACGAAGATGACGGTGCCTTCGTAGCGCTTGATGGCATCGCGCAGTGCCGAGATCGACTCGAGGTCGAGATGGTTTGTCGGCTCGTCGAAAATGAGCACGTTGTGCTTCAGCAGCATCAGCTTCGCAAAGAGCAAGCGCGCAGTCTCTCCGCCGGAGAGTACGTGGGTCTCTTTCTCGCCTTCTTCTCCCGAGAAGAGCATGCGCCCGAGCAGGTTGCGGATGTCCTCTTTGTTGGCGCGTTCCCCGCCGACGGCCTCATCGAGCGAGAGCAACCACTCCCATAGCTTCACGCCGTGGGGGATCCCGTCAGTGTGCTCTTGCGCGAAGTAGCCCACGCGGGTTTCGTGGCCGAAGGTGACCTCGCCGGCGTCGCGCTCGAGTTCACCGAGCAGCAAGCGAAGTAGCGTGGTCTTGCCGATACCGGAGGGCCCGATGATGGCGAGCTTGTCGCCGCGCATCAGGAGCAGGTCGAGATCTTTGAGGATGGGCAGGGGCGGCTTGCCATCGGGGTAGAAAGTCTTCGAGAGCCCTTTGACCTGTAGCACGTGCTTGCCCGAGGGCTTGCCCGCGAGCTCGAAACGAATGAAGGGCCGCTGGATATTCGATTTCTTGAGCTCGGTGCCCTGCAATCGGTCGATCTCTTTCTTCCGGCTCTGCACCTGCGAAGCGCGCGTTCCCGCCGAGAAGCGAGCGATGAAGTCTTTGAGCTGGGCGACTTTCTTCGCTTTGTCGGCGTTCTCCGACTCGATGCGAGAGCGCACCTGCGACTTCTGCAGCACCATGTCATCGTAGTTGCCGGTGTAGGTGATGATGGTCTCGTAATCGATATCGGCGATGTGGGTCGTGACCGCGTTCAAAAAGTGACGATCGTGGCTAATGACGACGAGGGCGCCCTCGTAGGCGAGCAAAAACCGTTCGAGCCACTGGATGCTGTCGAGGTCGAGGTGGTTTGTAGGTTCATCGAGCAGCAAGCACTCTGGCTTACCGAAGAGCGCTTGGGCGAGCAGCACGCGGAGCTTCATGCCGCCGCTCAGCGCCTTCATCGGCAGCCGCTGCAGCTCGTCGAGAATGCCGAGCCCGTCGAGCAGCTTTGCGGCCTCCCCCTCGGCGGTGTAGCCGTCTTCCTCGGCGATGATGCCTTCGAGGTCGCCGAGTTCCATCCCCATCTCGTCGGTGAAGTCTGCTCCTTCCTCGCAGGCCTTGAGCAGCTCGTTCTTGCGAGCCACGGCCGCCCAAAGCCTTTTGTTGCCCATCATGACTGCATCGAGGACGCCGTATTCGTCGTAGGCAAACTGGTCTTGCCGCAAGATCGATGTCTTGTCGGGTCGGCTGACGCTGCCCTTTTGGGGCTCAGCGTCACCAGCGAGGAACTTCATGAAGGTGGATTTGCCGGCGCCGTTCGGCCCCGTGAGGCCGTAGCGATGGCCAGGGGCGAACACCACCGACACGTTGTCGAACAGAACTTTGCCGCCGTAACTCTGGGTAACTTCGTGGACTGTCAGCATGAAGCACGCCTAGCAGTTTCCCCGTCGGTGCACAGCCGCCCTATGCACGTTTGTGCGCCGCATGGGAAATCGAGGGCATCACTCGCGGGGCGCAAGCATTTGTGAAGACTGAGGGTGGAGACGTAGTCTCTTGGGTGTGACGGCGATAACGGCTCCTCTCCCCTCCCTGCCTCGCTTGTTTCTCACGCTCCATGGCCCGGGGGGCATCTTGCTGCTCGCCTTCGCCGGGTTCCTCGCCTTCGGTCTGCCCGATGGTTTCACTGCCTTGCGCAAGACTGGGCAGAGCTATCTCGCCCTGTGCTACGCCTTCAGCACGGTATGGACGACGACGTGGCTGTTGAACGTCAGCGCCGTCGCGAGGCGAGTCGAGGGGCAGCTCGCCCAGAATGTGGGTCTGTCGGCCCTACGGCCTCGTGACGTCGAGCGCCTGCTGACGCTCTACCGGCCAGCCTTTTGGACCATCTTCGGGCTCTGGTTCACCCTAGCGCTCCTCAGCGTTCCCTGGCTCGCCACCTTTGACATCCCCATCGACCGAACGATGGGCTTCGGGGTGCTCGTGGGCCTCGGGCTTGGCACTGTGTGTGCGGTGCTGGTGTATTACTCGTTTTATCTCCTTACCAGCGCGCACATCGCCCCGGTCTTGCTCGCCTCGGGCTCCTTGCGCGGTCTCGAGGGACTCCGGCGGACCAAGACGTGGCGACACATCGGGCGGCTCATCGTCGCGACGGGTGTGGGCCTCCCCGCCGTCGGCGTAGGGATGTGGGCGCTCGGCACCAAAGACCTCATCGTGTTGCTCTACATGGCGGTTCTCTTGGTCGCGATCATCGCTTACGCGGTCCGAGGCGTGGTCAACGCCATCGCGCGGCCTGCCGGGCATTTGCATGACCAGATGGAGCGGGTTCGGAACGGCGACCTGGAAGCCAAGGCCCGCATCGACAACCTCGACACTTTTGGCCAGCTCGCCAGCGACTTCAACGAGATGGTGGAAGGGCTGCGACAGCGCGAACACCTCAAAGATACCTTCGGCCGCTACGTCACGAAGCAGATCGCCGATGAGATCCTCGGCGGGCGCATCGCCCTCGGAGGAGAGCGCAGAACGGCGACGGTGCTGTTCTCTGACATCCGCGGCTTCACCTCATTGAGCGAACAGCTCTCCCCCGAAGAGGTCGTGCAGCTCTTGAACGAATACCTAGAGCACATGGTGGCGTGCGTGTTCGAGCACGGCGGGGTTCTCGACAAGTTCATCGGCGACGCGGTCATGGCCGTCTTCGGTGCCCCGAGGTCGAAGGGCAGCGTCGCAGCAGATGCTGGTGCTGCGGTGGCCTGTGCGGTCGCGATGAGCACCAGGCTCGATGAGCTGAATCAACAGCGCCGCCTGCGAGGAGAGCCGCCCCTCGAGATCGGAATCGGAGTGAGTACCGGGGAACTCGTCGCGGGCAACATCGGCTCGCCGCTGCGCATGGAGTACACCGTGATAGGTGACACCGTGAACTTGAGCTCGCGGCTCGAGGGCATGACCAAACAGCTTGGGACCCGCATCGCCCTCTCCGAGGCCACAGCCCACCTTGTGCGCGACCGATACGCCGTAGAGCCAAAGGAACGTATGGCAGTCAGAGGGCGTAGTCGCACCGAGGAGGTCTACGTCATGGCAGATCGTTCGACCGCGGCGTAAGCCTCGGCCACCTCGCTCGCGGGGCTAGTCTCGACGACGAGCACCAGGGCGGGGTTCCCCGCGCGGGGCCATCTTCGTAGACGAAAGCTCGAGCACACCTCGTCGGTACAGTGCATACAGGGCCTGGGTGCCCGCCTGGCTGAGCTTTTGCGGTAGAGAGCAGCGTCGAGCGTCGGCGATACGGGCCATGACGCCATGCGCGTCTTGGGGCAACGTGAGGCACTCCCCGTCGAGAAACGCTGTAGAACCGCGCACGAGCAAGCGTGAGCAGTTTGACAGCATGAGCGTTCCCTCGTCGAGGAGGGCCCGCTCAAATCCTTCTTTGGGCAAGCGCTTGTGCGGTCGTGGCCTCGGTGTGTGAGGCTTCGGCCCGGTCAGCAACCTCCCGAGGAAGCGGGCGACATCGTCGTCGTCCCAGCGCAGGCTCGCGAGGACTTCGCTGGTGCGCGCCACCATCTCGTCGCCAAGCTCACCGGGGTGGGCGGAAGGCGCGAGTTCGGGGTCCTCGTACATGCCTGGTGGCTCACGCCCCTCGCCGAGGAAGGCGAGAAAGTTGTGCAGCAGCTGCTCGTGGGTCGGCGCCGAGAAACCGATGGAGTAGGTGAAGCACGGCTCAATGGCGACGCCGTGGTGAGGGATTCTGGGCGGCAGGTAGAGCATATCGCCCGGCTCGAGGACCCACTCCTCGGTGGGAACAAAGCGGCGCAACACGCGCACCTCTTCGCGCTCATCCACCTCGAGATCGTCGGGAGCACCGATCTGCCATCGTCTTCGACCGGGCCCCTGGAGCAGGAACACATCGTAGAGGTCGTAATGCGGCCCTACCGAGCCGCCCGGCTGGGCGAAGCTGACCATGAGGTCGTCGATGCGCGCCCAGGGGACAAAGGCGAAGCGCGCCAGCAAGTCCCAGGCCCCCTCGACGTGAGCCTCAAGCCCCCCGACGAGAAGCGTGAAGTCGCGCTGTGGACAGCGATCGAGGTCGAGCCCGGGGAAAGGCCCCTCATCGAGCTGATAGCGAGGTCCTCTCCCTTTGGGTCTCGTCGTGACACAGCGGGCGTGGACGTCGTCATGACCGGCGAGTCTCGCGAGAGCGGACCGTTGCAGCAGACCGCCGAAACCGGGCACGGCGCCGCGCACGAGCAGGGGGCGTTTCTGCCAATGCCGCTGCAAGAAGAGCTCGGGGCTTAGTCCACCCAAAAGTTCCATGAGGGAAGGCTAAACCAAGGGCGGCCAAATCGCGTCGTGGATTCCGCCTCGCACCAAGGAGAAGAGCCGATCCCCTCCGACGTCACAGAAGTCGCCGGGGCGGCATCGAAGCGGGGAAATGGGGAATCGCATGCTCAACGCGCGTCTTATGCTTCTGCCCTGCCTCCTGACGAGCGCCTGTGCCAAGGCACCGGTGGACCTGAGCGATGTGCCCGAGGAGGCGCTCGCCTACTGCGTTTACACGAACCGGTTTTCCCAGCTCGAGGAGTGCCGGGAATACCTCGGAGAGGCATGGACCACCGAGAGCGCAGAAGACGACTGCGCCAGCCAAGAGGGAACGGCTTTTGGGGAAGGGGGCTGTCCCTATGACGAGGCGCTCGGGCGCTGCGTGTTGAACGCGGGGGACGACGACGTCTACCGCATCGTGTTCCCAGGCAGTGACGAAGAGCAGTGCGCTTCTCTTCAACGGGGCTGCGAACTCTTCGGCGGGGGTGCCTTCGTGGCAGACACCCCCTGCGGCGGTCTGCCCCCTTCCAGCGGCGGAGGGTCGGGGGGCCTTCCGGTCTTCCAGCCCGCCGAGCTCATGTGCCAAGAGCCCCTGGCCGGCGAGCCCGCCGGGTCTGCCGAGGGTGGGCAGGTCTGCACGTGGTCGGCCATCTCGGCCTGCACCGAGGAGGGGCGCAAGTTTGCCGATTATGCCTCCTGCGAAACTGTGCTCACGCAACGCCCGTACTGGCCAGCGCCCGCTGGGGGAGAGGCGGCTCCTGCCGATGACCCAAGGCATGACGACGTCGAGTACCAAGAAGAGCTCGCGTGGGTGAAGGGACAGATCGAGTCGTGCGCTTGCACCTGTTGTCACTCGAGCGAGGTCGCCCCCGACGGTCCCTCGAACTGGTACGTCGAAGCAGGCCCGTTTTTCGTCGACAGCTTCTATGAGAGCGGCCTCGCCCTCGGAGCGGGCTTCATCGACTCAGCGTCTTTTGGCGCCTATGCCCCCGAAGACAACAACGGCTTCGCCCGCACCTTGTCCGGTTTTCCCTCCACCGACCCGCCGCGCATGAAGGCTTTCTTTGAGCGGGCGTTGGCTGACCGGGGCTATACGGCCGAGGACTTCGCCGACGAGACCCCGTTCGGCGGCCCTCTCTATACGCAGAGCATCTACGAGCCGTCGGCGTGCACGCGAGGCGAAGGGGTCACCGCCGAGGGGGACCTTGTGTGGACAGGGGGTGGGGTGAAAAATTCTTTTTCTATTATATTATGTTAAGTCCAAAAAGAACAAAATATCGT
>JBMTAX010000101.1:0-8358 GCA_049429145.1 Myxococcota bacterium | reverse complement strand
CGTCCGTTTCGCGACACCGCGTCCCCGCAGCGCCGAGGTTTCCATCCCCTCGACTTTGACCACGGACCTCGGCGATGCGCTCCGCGGGGCCGGCCTGCCTATCCGACAGGTGGTCGTGGTAGGCACTGACGCCCTCCTCGCCGGCGATCGAGAGGTCCCGGGTTGGGAGGACGCCATTGAGGCCCTGGGCAGTCTTTTTGACGTCTGCACCTCGCAGCAGGTGGACTTCGTGTGGCGAACCCGCGGCGGAATCAACGGGTCCTTGCCGTACCCGTTACAGCGAGCGCTCGCCGCCGCGGGCGACTTGATCACGGTCGAGGTGGGGCTGCCGAGCCTCCGTCCCTCCTTGTGCCAAGAGCTGGAGGGTGGGGGAACCGCCGCTCCCGAGCAGCGTTTGCGGCTGCTCTCCGCGTTGGCTACCCGGGGGGTGAATTCACGCGTTCTCGTCGAGCCGCTGGTGCCCATGCTGAATGACCAGCCTGCCGAAATCGAAGCGTTGCTCCAGGCCCTGGCGGACGCAGGCGTGCATCGAGCTGCGGTTCGTTACCTGGTGCTCACGAGGGCACGGGTGAAACTTCTCACCCACCGCCTGTCGCGCATGCACCGCGCGTTGGTGCAGGGGCTCTTCTCCGGACAGCCCTGGGGACACGGAGAGGAGCCACAAAAAGTGCTACCGCCCACGTTGCGGGCGCGAGGGCATCTCCGCGCACGAAGCGTGGGGGCCCGTGTCGGTGTTGTGGTCGATGTCCTCGATCCGGTGTTGCCGGAAGAGGCTGCGCCTGTTCTTGCGGAGGAGCAGGCAGAGACGGAGGCTCCTCGTGGTCGCCGACGCGGTCGCCGTGAGCGCCCGCAGCTCGACCTCTTCCGCGCACGGCGGTGACTCCCGTGGTACTGCGCTGTCATGCCGACCTTGGAGCGCCTCCTGTGCCTGTTCCGTGAACTTGATGGGCTCGAGCGTTCCTCGCGGACCCTCGAGGATTTCTGCGCTCGGCTCGGGGAGTGGCTCACTCCCCACTTTGGCGGCGCTCCCGTGACGGTCGTGGTCTCGGAAGACGATGTGGCCGGGAGGGGGTCGACCGCGCATCTTGAGGATGCGGTCACCTTGCCATCGGCACAGTCGTTGTTTTGGGGCGTGCGGAGGGTGGGGCAGGGCCTGTCCTCGGGGGAGCCCCCAGGGCAGTTGTGGCAGCATCTGGAGCCGGCCGTGGCACGTTCCGTCGTTCACGCGCTCGACAGGGAGCTCCTCCGTCGGCGCGACCTTGAGTTGGAGGCGGTCTACCGAGCTGACCGCATTCGCGATGAGGCGCGCGCTTTCCCGACGATGGTTCAAGCGGCGCTGGGCGAAATGTTGCGGGTGGCTCCAGGGGAATTCGCTGTGTTGGCGCTTTACGGCGCCGAACGGAGCGCGGCCGGGCTTGAGCTGCACTTGCAAGCGGCGCCTGGGCGCCGCCAATCCACCGTGGAATTCCTGAATGTCCACCGGGAGCGACTCCTCGAAACGGTGCATCGTTCGCTCGACGGGTGCACCGCGCCTCGGGAGCTGTCAGGTCGGGCCATCGTGTGGCTTCCCATCAGCCAGGGCCAGGGGACTTTCGGAGCGTTGGTCATGGTGGCGCCAGCCGAAGCGGCCTTTTCGGACTTCGAGCGTCGGCTTGTGGAGGGCATCTGGACACAGGTGGACACTGCGGTGCTGGCGCACAGAGCGGCGGCTCAACTCCGGCAGACATTCCGCCGCTATGTGTCCGGTGACGTCGCCGACGAGCTGCTCCAGAATCCCTCGAGGGTGGTGAGCGGGCGGCGCGCCGAGGTGACGTGTTTGTTCTCGGACCTGCGCGGCTTCACGACGGTCTCCGAGCAGCTTGACGTCGACACCATCGTGCGAATGTTGAATGAACATCTGGCTGCGATGACCGAGATTGTCTTCGCTCACGGTGGCACTGTCGACAAGTTCATTGGTGACTGCGTGATGGCGATCTTCGGCGCACCGGTACACCAGCCCGATCACGCGCTGCGTGCTGTGACCTGTGCTTTTCACATGCGCGCTCGCCAGCAGGCGCTCGCGCAGCAGTGGGCGCGTGAAGGTCTGCCACCGGTGAAAATCGGGATTGGCATGACCACGGGAACGGTGTTCGCGGGAACCATCGGTGGCGACGAACTCGCGAGCTACACGGTCATCGGCGACACCGTGAACTTGGCCGCGCGCCTCGAGGGGGAGAGCGGCCCCGATGACATCATCCTCTCGGAGGCGACGCTGCAGCAGGTACGGGCGTTCACCGAGGTAGAGTCCCGAGGGGCCATCACGGTGAAGGGCAAGAGCGTGGCGACCCCGATCTACAATCTGCTGCGCGTCGTCCCGGGGGAATAAGCCCGCGGGACGGCCTGTCTGCGAGGTAGGGGGTCGCGAACTCAACCCTGGGGGATTTTGGCGTAGTCGGCGTTGAAGCGCGCGATGCCCGCCTCGGTCAGCGGGTGAGCGAGCAGCTTGTCGATGACATTGAAGGGAATCGTGGCGACATGCGCACCTGCAAGCGCAGACTGCACGACGTGCACCGGATGACGGATAGAGGCAGCCAGCACCTCGGTGGCGAAGCCGTAGTTGTCGAAGATCTGCACACACTGCGAGATGAGCTCCATGCCGTCGGTGCTGACGTCATCGAGGCGCCCAATGAAGGGAGAGACGAAACGGGCGCCAGCTTTGGCTGCCATGAGCGCTTGGAGCGGCTGGAAAATCAATGTGACATTGACGCCGATACCGTCGTCACTCAGTGCCTTACACGCCTTCAGTCCTTCGACGGAACAGGGTACCTTCACCACGACGTTGTTTGCCAGGGACGCGAGCTCTCGGCCCTGCGCGATGAAGTCTTCTGCGCGGTCTGCGACTGCCTCGGCGGAGACGGGTCCGTCGGTCAGTCCACAGATCTCTCGAATGACGTCATGGAACTTCTTGCCGGTCTTGGCGACGAGAGATGGGTTCGTCGTGACACCATCCAGTACGCCGAGCGCGGCGGCGCTCTTGATCTCGGAGGTATCGGCGGTATCGATAAAGAACTTCATGCGCGCTCCGGGGGAAAGGGGTGGCCGGGCTTACACCCCCCGCGATGCACAATGGAACCCCCCGCCGCTGCTTCGCCGGTGTGATCGTCGGCTCCTGGATTGGCACGCCCCCTGCGGGCCGAGGGCCGCGCGTCGGCTGCGTCGCTGGCGCACAGAGACCGAAACGGGCAGCGGCGACCCGTTGCGAACCGCCCGCGTATGCCCTCTCGAAAGACGCAGGAGCACGAGCTATGACTCTCCCCGAGATGCATGACACAAAAGCGTTCACCCGCGGCCTTCACCGCGCTACCGCCACCCTTATCGCGGTGCTCGCCGTCATGTCGCCTGGATGCGATTGTGAGGCTGAGTCGCTGAGTGAGGTGCGCTGCGATTTCGATGTGGAGGGGCAGGATGGTCCCGCGTTGCTCGCGTTTCCCCAGACCGAGGTGGGCCGTGAGCGGAGTCGCGCGCTCCGCCTGCGCAACACCCGCCACCGCACCCTCGAGAACTTTGCCTTCTCCTGGGACGACGTAAACGCTGATAACTATCGCGTGGTGGTGCCGGAGCCGCTGCGGCTTGAGGTTGGGGATGAGGCGACCCTCACCGTCTTGTTCGCACCGCTCGCCGAGAGCACGAACCTTGGTGCTTCGTTTGTGGTCAGCCATGCGCTGGTGAGCGGCGCCGGGTGTCCGAGCCACCGGGTGCAGGTCGATGGTTCCGCGTTCGCGTCACTCGTGTCGGTCGATGGCGGCCCCGCGGCGGACGCGGGTGACGACGAGGACGCCGGCGACGGGCCGAACGATGGCGGTGTGAACGTCGACGTCGACGCTGGGATCGTCACACCACCCGAGGGCGGTGTGGCCCTCGCGTCCGGGTCGCGCTTTGTGGCGCGTGGTGCCCTTCAGTGGGCGCGCTCTGGCTTTGCCTCGGTCGCTCTCTCTGACGGCACTGTCCTTGTCATTGGCGGATACGGCGAGGATGGGCAGGCCCTAGATACGATCGAGCGGTTTGACCCCAGCCGAGGCGAGAGCAGGGTCGTTGGGCAGCTGGCCACCCCTCGTGCGGAGCCCGGGGCGGTGTTGCTGCCGGTGGACGGGCGTGTGGTCATCGCCGGAGGGCGCAGCGCAGCGGTCGGCGGCGTGGCGCTTCGGAGCGTGGAGGTGTTTGATCCCGAGGAGGAGACCGTTGCGTGTCCCGGCACCCAGGGAGGCTGCGGTCTCGTCGACAATGAATCGGGGTTGCTCCCCGTGGGCCGAATCAATCCGCTCCTGATAGCGTTTGCACCAGCGGCTTCGCCCGAGGTGGGCGTTCTTGTCGGCCGCACCCTTGTGCCAGACGGCAGCGACGAAGTGCCCGCCACCGGCGGCGTGCTCCTGCGCCTCGGCGCGGTGCCTGAGGCCCTGGAGTTGCCGGGGGCCGCGGGATTTTCCCCTCGCACTGGCGAATACCGAGCCCGGCGCGAGGGTGATGGGGCTGTGGTCGTCGGAGGGGGACGTGGCGCCGCGGGAGACGCCCTCCGTGACCTCGCGGTACTGGCTCCCCCCACCATGGCCCTCCAGGTGGTGAACCCTGGCGGGGCGATGCTGGCGCCTCGTGACCAAGGCGCCGCAGCCTTGCTGTCGACGGGGGTAGTGGTGTTGGCAGGGGGCATCGATGGGGCCGGGCAGGGCGTCGGGACGGTGGACCTCGTGACCGACGTCTTTGGCGAGGTTCCGAACACGGAGACCGCCGGTCGCCAAGCGCCTGACCTCACTTTGGAAACGCGTCTCGGGGCGAGCCTGCTCACGCTCACCGACGACCTGCTGCTGCTCGCAGGGGGGCTGCCAGGTAATCCGGGGGCGGTCCCCGTGGGGGCGGCGATGGTGCCGCGCGCCGACGCGGAACTCCTCGTCCCCTTTGGCGCCAACCGATTTCTGCGGTTTAGCCCAGACAACGACCTCGCCACCCCCCGGTGGCAGCATGCCGCCCATGTGTTGCAGGTGCCCGGAGCCAGCGCAGGCGAGCCTTCAGCGGAGGTGGTCGTCTTCCTGGGGGGCACGGAGACCGCCCCACGACGTGTTCCGCACCCCGCTGCGGAACGCTTCGTGGTGCGCGACAACGCGTTTGAACTCTGGGGGCTGATGGGGCCGGGGAGCGCCTGCACCGCCAACGCCCCGGCGCCTGTCTACGCCCTGGGCGGGGTCGATCCTCACACCCGCAGCATCTCTGCGCGGGTCCGCTCCTATGACAGCGTCGACAAAGTGTTTCGCGACGAGTTTCCGCTCGATGAGCCGAGGCAAGACCACAGCGTGGTGCTCCTCGCGGACAACAACACGTTCCTGATCGTCGGAGGGCGAGACCAGGGCGGGCAAGTGCTCGCCAGTGCGGTCTTGTACAATCCTTTCCTGGGGCTCGTGGAACCGCTCCCGGTCGGTTTGCACCGTGCGCGCGCGAGGGCCACCGCGACATTGCTCCCCGATGGCGACGCTCTGTTGTGTGGAGGGGCAGGACCGGGCGGGGAGGCGCTGGACACCTGCGAGGTCTTCCAGCCGCCGCCCGCTTTGCTCGATCCTAACACCTACGACGATGCGCGGTTTCACCTCGTGAGCGGCAGGCTCTCCGCCGGGCGCCTCTCGCACAGTGCCACTCTTCTGCCGGACACCAGCGAGGTGCTGCTCGTCGGCGGCGGGGATGTGGAAAACGATCTCGTGAGTGCCGACCTGTACGTCATCGAGCAGGGCGAGTTGCGACCTACCGGCTTACCCACCCGAGCGCGGCGTGACCACATCGCCGTCCATCTCGGCACTGGGCGCGTTCTCTTGGCCGGGGGTGAGGTCTTTGCCGGGGGGCTCGCCCCCGCAGGCGACGCCGAGGTCTATGTGCGCGCTGCGGAGAGTTTCCTCGTCGTCGATGACGAGATGACACGCCCGCGGCTCGGTGCCCTCGGGCTGCTGCTCGACGACGGCAGCGTGCTTATCACAGGGGGGACTCGCCTTGGCGAAGGCGACTTTCCGACCCGCTCGTTGTCTCTCTCGGAGTTGTATGTCCCGGGGCCGACCGGCGTTGGGAGCTTCGCCGATCTGCCCAATACACCTCTGCGCTACGGGCGCAGCGACGTGCAGTTCGGCGAGGTTTTTGGGCGGGGGACCATCGTCGGAGGCAACCATCGCGGTGGGGCGTTGACCAGCGGGGATGAGCTGCGCACGCCTCTATTCTTTGTCGAGGAGCTCGTTGGGCCAGAGGAAGAGGGCGGCTGATTCGGCATTGCCGAGCCGCCAGAGAGGACGAGTCGAGTGAGCCAAGCGGTGCTGAGTGACAAGCGGGGCGAACGTGTACGGCGGCCGCAGGTGGCATTGGAGTCGACCTTGGTCGCCTTCGGCATGCCGTATCCGCGTAGCATTGAGGTAGGTTGGAAGCTGGCGCGAGCCGTGCGGTCGGCCGGCGCAGAACCCAAGACCCTGGCGTTGATCGACGGGCAAGTCTGCGTGGGCCTCCATGACCATGAGCTAGAGCGCATCGCATCGGGGGATGATGTCGTGAAGCTCAACGCGAGTGATCTCGGCCCTGCCATGGCTCTCGGGCTCACGGGTGCGACTACGGTGTCTGCTACCTGCGCACTGGCCCATGGCGCGGGGATCCAAGTCTTCGCCACCGGCGGGATTGGCGGCGTACATCGGGATGCGGAGCACACCTACGACGAGAGCCAGGACCTCACGGCTCTCGCGCGTTACCCGGTGGCTGTGGTGTCGTCGGGGGCGAAGTCGATCCTCGACTTGCCGAAGACGCTGGAGCGGCTGGAGACCCTCGGGGTGCCCATCATCGGGTATCGCACCAATGAATTTCCGGCGTTTTATGCCCGGCGCTCGGGACTCCACGTCGCTCATCGCGTCGACGACGTCGGTGTGTTGGCGCGGGTGGTCTTGGCCCACTGGCGCATGCATCCGCGCATGGGGATCCTGATCGTAAACCCCATCCCCGAAGAGCACGCACTTGGTGCGGACGAAGTGGCAGGGCATATCGAGGCCGCACTTGCCGCAGCGCACGTCGAGGGAATTCGCGGAAAGAAACTGACGCCTTGGCTGCTCGCACGTCTAGAGGCCCTCACCGAGGGGCGAAGCGTTGAGGCGAATATCGCGCTGGCGGAGTCTAACGCTCGACTGGCGGGGGAGCTGAGTGTCGCGCTGCATGAGCTCCACGAGGACGCCGCATGAGTTCCGCTGCGCCGCTGCTGGTGTTGGCGTCGGGTTCGGCTGTACGTCGGCGCCTGCTGACGCGGGCGGGGCTCGTCTTTCGGGTCGACGTCGCCGACATCGAGGAGGGGGCGCGCCCATCGGAGGCGCCGTTCGACCTTGCTCGACGTCTTGCCCGGGAAAAAGCCGAGGCGGTTGCGGCGAGGTGGCCCTCCGCCGTCGTCGTAGGGGCCGATCAAGTGGGCGTCGTCGACAGCGATGGTCCTGTCTTGCGAAAATGCTACGAGGAGGAGCAAGCCGTCGAGCAGCTCCTCGCGATGGCTGGGCGTGAACACACCTTTTGCTCCGCTGCCGCAGTGATGACGGGCACCGTGCTCGTCGCCGAGGTGGAGCAGCGAGCGACAGTGCGCTTCCGTGCCTTTGGCAAAGACGAAGCGCGGGCCTACGTCGCGCTCGGAGAGTGGCTTGGCTCTGCCGGCAGTTACCACCTCGAAGGGCGAGGGGTTCGCCTCATCGAGTCCGTCACAGGCCCAGAGACCGCGGTCTTAGGCCTGCCGCTGTTGCCGTTGTTGGGGGCGTTGCGCGACCTTGCGGCCACCCCAGATGCCTAGCCTCGTCGACTTCCCTGCATCAACGAGCTGCTAGCGCATCCCGTCGCGCCTGCCACGCCAGGTCACGCATTTCGCGTACCGCGCGCTCCATGCCGACGAGTACCGCACGGGCGACGATGGAATGGCCGATGTTGAGTTCCTCGATCTCCGTGATCGACGCGATGTCGGCAACATTGTCGTAATGAATGCCATGGCCAGCGAAGCAGCGGAGTTTGTGCTTCACCGCCATTTTCGCGGCGAGGACGAGGCGTTCTCGTTCCGTCGACCGCTCTGCTTCGGTACGCGCGTCGCAAAATCTTCCCGTGTGCAGCTCGACGGCAGATGCCCCGATGCGTGCGCTTGCCGTTACCTGGTCGAGATCTGGGTCGACAAAGAGGCTCACCGGCATCTCGGCGGCCTTGAGCTCGGTGACGATACGCCTCAGTGCTTCTTTTTGGCTGCTGACGTCGAGCCCGCCCTCGGTGGTGATCTCCTGTCGGCGCTCGGGGACGAGCGTGACCATGTCAGGTCGAGCTTGCAGGGCGCGGCTCAACATCTCAGGCGTG
>JBMTAX010000100.1:0-8414 GCA_049429145.1 Myxococcota bacterium | reverse complement strand
CGAAAGCGTAGGTCGCTGTGACCGACGGTGGTCGTGCGTTTCTCGATATATGGGTTTGTGAAGGTCGAATGTGTGCGAGCAAAGGCGGGGAACACCTGCGCTCGCTCGCAGATACGCAAGTGGGATCGCGCTCAGCGACAGACCAAGCGAGAACGCGGGTGCTCCGTGGAGGTTGTTTCGGACTCTGCGAGCTTGCCGCCAATGTGATTGTCCGACGTTGGGAAGACGCCATGCAGCGACCCGACCCCAGAGAAGATCGATTGGTCGCGACGGGGGCGGAGAACGAAACGGTGTATGCGGCGATGAATGAGCGGGACCTTCTCGAGGTCCTACGCTCCCATTTCGAGGAGGATCATGCCGTCGAAGCGCTCACACTCCTCGCACGGGAACGAGAAGTTCCCGCGACCTCGGCCACAGCACGTAACCTTCGCCGGCTCCGCAGAATGGCTGAGCCACCCGAGTTAGACCCACCCGCCGACGAGTGATGTGTCAGCGACGTAGTGACCCGCTACAAAGCAGCGCGGAAACCCCGCAACCTCGTTCAGGGGGCGGTCGCACCCTCGAAGATCCACGTCACGATGCGATGGTAGTCCTTGTAGTAGGTCTGCAAGGAAGTCTTCCCACCGCCATGGTTCGTGTCGTAGATGTCCCAGACCTTGGTGATGAGGCTGCTACCGGCTGGATCATTCGGGAGCACCCGCACCTGGTTGTCGTCGTAGGTGCCAGTGAGCTCTTTGACGAGGTCTGCCCCCGTGAGGTCGAGCCGGAGGCCTCCTGACGCGCCATTCCCGGCATGGCAGCCAGTGCAGCCTCGTGCAGCAAAAAATGGTGCGAGGTCAGCCGTCGCCGAGGTGAGCGGTGTCTGCAGCGGTGCAGAGGCCCCTTGGTTGATCCAGCCGCCGATATATTGGGCGAAGGGGTCAGCGTCGCCGTCGATGGGTTTGCCCCCGTTGTGAACGACGGCGAGGTACCCGGTGTGGGGCTTGGTGAAAAGACTGCTCGCCGTATATTGGGTCGCCACCACGCGCTGATGCGCGGGGTCATTGAGTCGCTGGTACACGTCGTAGGGCTTGCCTGTCAGGTCGAGGCCTCCAGCATTGCTCTGGTTGTTGTGACATTGGGTACAGGTGCGCTGAGCGAAGCGTGGCTGGACATCAGCGTAGAAATCGACGCCGACAGGGAAGGTCAAACTCGGCGTACCGCCATCGACACCGGCGTCGATGACGGGGTCACCACCCGCGGCGACGCCACCGTCAGGCGATGGTCCGGCGTCGACGCGAGGGTCTCCGCCTGCGTCGACGTTATCGCCGGGCACAGGTCCCGCGTCCGCGGTGGGGGGTGGCTCTCCGAAGGGGGCTCCCTGCAATATCCAGTTCAGCAACGTCAGGTAGTCCGGATGCAGGGCAGAGGGAAAGGAGGCATTCGGGTGATTGGGGGGATCTTCATAGAGCGGCTTTGTGAGCAGCAAGCTCCGCTGCGGATATTCGCGGTCGACCCAAGCCACGTTCGCGAGTAGGTCGTCGTAGACCTCTCGCGCAGTGCCCGCGAAGTACAATCCGGTCGACTCCGCGGATCCACCAGGGCTGTGGCATGCCCCGCACGCCTCCCGCACGAGGATCGGATGCACATTCGTCGTGAAATCGATCGGCTCATCTGGGGGCGGCGCGGTGACGGGGGCAGGTGCGGGCTCATCGCTCTCTGCGACTTGGATCGCGCCATGGGTGACGCCAGCGGCGTAGATATTGACATACGCGGGTGTGATCACTTGGTAGCCCGGGTCGTCGACAGTCAAGAGCGCGGTAGTGCCTGGGTCGGCGGTTTGCTTGCCGCTGCTGCAGACATTGAAAAACACGAACTTGCCCGATGCCGTGGTGGCCGCTTCCCCGGCGCTCGCAATACCCACCCCAGACAAGAAGTACGGCCCGTCAGCGTCGACACCTTGCAAGGTGATGCCCGCTACTCCTGCTTGCCCGAGGTTGGCGAGCCCCTTCACCTCGCCCACCACGGTCCCGCACCCCGGCAGAGCCGTGACGTCATAGGCTGCGAGCAGCTCGCCCATGTCCTCGGTGGTGAGCGCGTAGACGGTCTTGTCGAGGTAATCGCCCTGGGGCATGCGCACGTAGGCGTGGGTCGCGAGCGCCGTTCCGCCCGAGGTCTTGACCCAGAACACGCCTGCGACCTGCACGCCCTCGAGCACGTAGCGTCCCTGCGGCGCGGCCGAAGAAGAACGCACCTCTGGGGTGAGCCCCACCGTCGACACGTCGATCCCATCCACATACTCGAGGGTGAGCCAGTTCTTCACCTGTCCTGAGAGTGTCGCTGTGCCGTCCTCGTCCACCACGATTACCTCGGGGAGGCGGTCGTCGAACGCAGCGATGGGTGTCGTGGGTGCCTGCTGCGCCCCGTAATCGACCTCCGGTGGGGCTTGCGTCTCACAGCTCGCCACACACAGGAGGAATGGCAACGCTGGATAGACAGACCGTAGGTTTCGCATGCTCGCTTCCTTTCCTGAGACGCGCCCCACCAGACGAGCCGGATGATGAACAGACCTTTGGTTCGGGGAAGTGTACTCCGCTGGGCCTTTTTCGTCGCCTTCCGGCCGCGCTGAGGGCCCGTGCGCGGTTACGGGGGGACGGGCCTCTCTGGGCTCCCCTCGGAACACGACGAGGGCATGGCCACCTGACCCGCGACACGATAACCCGTCTTTATGAACCTGCGTCTCGCCCCCGTCGCCACATGGCTGCTCTTTGTCACAAGCGTGCTGGGGTTCTTGTCACAGGGCGAGGGTGGCGAGGCCCTGTTCCTCTCGTCGACGGAGGCCTTGCGAGAGGCCGGGGCAGCTGACGCGGTGCTTGTGTGGCAAGGGGAGGTGTGGCGCCTTGTCACTGCACTCTTCGTGCACGCAGGCTTTTGGCACCTCGGGTTGAACATGTGGGTCCTCATGCAAGTGGGCCGATTGCTCGAGCGATTGCTGGGCACAGCCCGCTTCGTTCTCGTCTATTTCGTCTCGGGTACAGCGGGATTCGCAGCGAGCGTGGTGTTGCACCCCGGACTCACGGCGGGAGCCTCGGGGGCGATCTTCGGAGTGGTGGGAGGCCTGCTGAGTTACGCCTTCCTTCAGCGTCATGCCCCCGTGGGTCGCTACCTGGTACGAGCACTGCTGCCCTTCGTCGCTGCGACGCTGCTCATCGGCTGGCTGCTCCCCTTCGTCGACAACACGGCCCACCTCGGCGGCCTCTGCATGGGGATGCTGTTGACGCTTGGTCTCCTAGGTGACGTGGGCGAAGTTGACGACGTGACAGGGGATGGGCAGGGTCCCGAGGCAGCCGCGCGCCCTCGCCGCGCTCTGCGGACACACCTTCCCTCGGTGGCGTTGGTCGGAGCCCTCAGCCTTTTTGCAGTGGGTATGGTGGCAGCGGCACGACCGACGTTCTCGCCCCGGTACAACACCGCGATGGGCCTTGCGGCCGTGCGCGCGGGTGACGAGGACAGAGCACGGGATTTCCTTGCTTCCGCCGAGAGGGCGTCGCCGCAAGACCCTGGTGCATTGCTGCTCCGCGCCCGGTTGTTGAGCGCCGGGGATGCGCACGCGCAACGGACGGCGAAACCCTTCTACGAGGAAGCGTTGCGCCGCTACGACGACGACCCCGCCAAGGCCATGGCGCTCGCGTTACTTGACGCGGGCTTCACCAGCGAGGACGAACCTCTGTTTGGCGATGTTCGCCTTGCGGCAGGGCTCTGCCGGGCGGCGACCCGGGACCTGCCGAGAGCCTCGCCCTTGCTGCTGAACAACTGCGCCTGGCTGCTGCTGCAGGCGGAGGCGCCCGAAGTGCACTCCGCGGAGGAAGGATTGCGCCTCGCTGAGCTGGCTGTGGCCCGCGCTGACGCCCTCAGTGGAGGCGCCCGGGCCGCACTATGGCACACCCTCGCCGAGGCCAAGGCGCAGCTGGGAGCCCCGGGCGAGGCACGCGCCATGATGGAGCGGGTGAGCGCCGAGGGTTGGTCCCATGACCCGCTCTACGAGTCCGAGAGGGAACGCTTCGCCGCACTCGCACGAGCCCTCGCGCAGCCCGAGACGCCCGTTGAGCCTGCGGCGCCGAGCGACGACCTCACGCAGCAGCCGTGATGGCCCGGGCATGCACCCGCCTCCCCCTGCCTGCCGGGGCGACACCCGTCAACGCAAGCGCACCATCTCGGGCTGAAAAAGCACCCGACCAGGAAAGCACAGCAGCGGCAGGGTGCGCTAAGCTGGGACGGTGTTGAACGCTTGTGGGGGATGTCCCCAGCGGGTCAGCGCGCGATGGGTACCATGGCGAACGAGCAGCAGCAGGCAGTCGAAAAGATCGAACGCGACCTCGCGGAGCTGCGGCGGCTCTTCGAGTTGTATTTCCGGGGGCTGGAACGCTTTCCGCCGACGGATATGTACGAAAGCCTCAAGAAGCGCACGGCGGGGCTGCTGATGGAAGCGGCCCGCTGGCGCACCGTCGATAAGTTTCGCGCCAACACCGCCTACCAGAAGTTCCAAACCTACGACCGGATGTGGGCGCGAGAGCTGAAGGCAGTGGAAGAGGGCACCTCCCGACGAGACAAGTTCCTGAAGAACCGAAAGCAGGGCGCCAACGCAGTGGATGCACCTTTGGCAAAGCCCAGCGCGTCAGCGCCCGCAGCCGCGCCGCCACCCGCGGCCGCTGCCGACGACGAGAAGCTTCGCCGTCTCTACAATGTGTACATGCAGGCGAAAAAGCGCACCGGAGAGGCGTCGAATCTTTCCCTCGACGGGCTTCGACGGCAGCTAGAAAAGCAGATCCCCCTCATCAAGCAGAAGCACAAATGCAATGAGGTCGATTTCAAGGTCGTGCTGAAAGATGGCAAGGCCATGCTGAAAGCCGTGCCGAAGTAGGGCGAGCATTATCGCGGACCGTGGCAATAGCGACAGGCCCCTGCCACATTGGCGGCAAGCAGGAGCGAAGGAGGACGTGCTTCGGCACTCTGACGCGCGAGGCGAACGTCTGCGAGGAAGCGATCTAGGTTTGCGTCGAGCAGCAAATGGTTGGTGGGCTCCCCGGCGCCTCGTAACGAAGAAGCCGTACCCTCGATGGCGAGCAGCAGGGATGATGCGCGTTCGGCGCGCTCCGCCTCGACAAGACTCTCGTCGCGGAGCGTCTCGTCGAGGGCATCGACCTGCACCGCTACCGCTCGCATCGTGTCCCGCACCGTGTCGCGGGACGTGTAACGAAAGGTTGGTGGATACAGCACCTGTCGCAGCGGTTCACACCCGCCAGAGCACCACAGCAGGGCGAGGCAGGTGACCTCACCGAGCAGTCTTGTCACCCGCCGCCGACGACGACTTCTTCGCTGGTTGCCCATGCCCCCACGAGTAGCAACGCTCGTACCGCAACCTCCCGTCCCGGCGCGTCATTTCCCGCACCTCCCATGGGCAAGGGTGACCTCGCTCGCCTCAGCTCAACGCTGCCCGAGCTCGCCGATTGCGGTCTGTGGCAACCAGGCATCGAGGCCATTGGAGAGGCGAAGGCGCACGTAGCCGGCCTCCTCGGCGACAATGGTTCCGAGGAGGCCCGCATGTGCGACGAAGGTGGGGGCCGCCTCGGGTGCTGGTGCCACCCGCGCCTCGACCTCTCTCACCAGCACCACGGCACGCCGTGTCCTCTCGTCGACGAGTCGTCCCCACAACAACGCAGTGGAAGACAACGTGAGTACGAGAGCGACGGCGACACAGGCGCTGCAGAGCCGCTTCGCTCGACGATGCTGAGAGGTCCACGGCCACGCCGCCGCCGCGCCAGCCAAGAGGGTCAGGCAGAGCAAAGAGAACCAGGCGAGTTCATCGGTCCGCCAGCGCGATACGGTACTCGACCGCGAGGGGACGCCCTGGTTGGGGACGTCGATGTGGTCGACGAGCAACTTACGCGCAACCTCGAGGTTATAGCGCGCGTCCTCGAAACGTGGATCGCGCAACAGCGCCGTCTCGAGGTGGAGGACAGCGTGTCCCAGCTCTCCCTCCTCGAGGAACAAGGTACCGAGGTTGTAGCGTAGGGCCGCCGAGTCCACTCCCTGGGAAAGAAGCGAACGGTAGGCATCGATCGCTGCGACCCTGCGCCCCTCGACGACGAGCCGCTCCGCTTCATCGAGAGCCCTGTCGGTGGCCTCTGGCGTGGCGGTCACAGGACCCGCGGTGAGCAGCGTTGTCACGAGCGCAACGATGACGGAGGCGGGGTGGCACAGCCTCATGGTGAATCCTCAAGCTGTTTGAGCAGCTGCTCAGCGTCGTCGAAAAGCCCGCGCTTGTCGGCGGCTCCCCGGGGGGCATAGCGAGCATTCTGCGCGGCACCGAACCACGCGGCGAGTTGGCCTCCCAGGGCCCCCCCGAGCTGTTCCGTGAGGGCCGAAGCGATCTCTTCGTTGGTGTAACGCTTCACCTGCTCCCCGCATCGCTCGGCGAGTGCCTCATAAAGAACTCGCTCTACGACGACCATGTCCCGGTCTTGGCGAGCTTGCTGCACGGCATGGTGCCGTGCCTTGGCACGCTTCGCTCGCAGCACCTCCCCCCGTGCGTGGGCACGCGCCCGTCGTACGCCGAGCAGGAAACCGGCTGCACCACTACCGACGACGAGAAGTGTGAGGCCACGAAACCACCACAGCTCTGGCAAGGGCACCCGCACCGGTTCGACCACCAGCCCGCGCGCGAGGGGGCGCGTTCCCTGCAAGGTGCGCGCAGTGTTGCCCGCGGCAATCTGGTTCGTCGGCTGGGCAGCTGTCACCCGCACTTCGAGGGGGTCACTCGTCGCCTCGACGTAGGCGCGGGCCTCTGGGTCGAAGTAGGGCAGCGTGAAGGCCGG
Organism: Myxococcota bacterium; assembly: GCA_049429145.1. Classification (GTDB taxonomy): domain Bacteria; phylum Myxococcota; class UBA727; order UBA727; family CAYLZW01; genus JBMTAX01. The sequence goes on along the minus strand of JBMTAX010000100.1, from coordinate 1,560 downwards.
TACGAGGAAGACGCCCGCCTGGTTTGGCTGCACGAGCACCTCCAGCTTTTTCTCGCCGATGAGACGCCCCTGCTCGACCGCTTTCAGCTCATGGGTCGTTGGAGGGAATAGGCGCGCATCACGAATGACCCCACTGACGTCGGGCAGGGAGAGCGCTTGGAGGTGTCCTTCCCCGCCCGCCTTGATCGCCAACGTAAAGGGCTGACCCAGAGGAACCTCCGGCTCGGAGACCTCGGCGCGCAACTGCCAGCGACCGACGTTGCCCTCGGGGAAATCGACGGGGCGACCAGCGGCCGGGAGTCCGTTGACGACGATACGGATGGGTTCGCTGCTCACCTGCACCTCGTTTCGTCGTCCCCACGTCCCTTGGGCGGTCAACACGGTCACCCGAATCGGGTCGAGGGTGTGCGCACCCACTTCGAGGGGAAAGAGCGCAACCTTCATGATCTCGTAGACGAGGTAAGTGGTGCCGTTGATGACCCGCTGGCTTGGACGGATGCGGGTGGCGTTCTCGAGAAGCTCTGACCAAAAGCCGGAGGGCTTCGGCGCCTCGAGGCCACGCAGATCGAGGTCGATGTATTCCGTCGCATACACCGCTACGGTGTAGGTAACCTGCTCACCGAGATACGCCTCATCGCGATCGAGACGGGCGTCGACGAAGTAACGCGGGGCCTTTTGCCCCGCGAACCGTGCAGAGGGATCAAGTGCGGAGCTCTCGTCCCCGGCGGTGCGTGCCGGACGAGGTACGACGTCGATGGTGAGGGGCTTAGATGTCGCACTCTGCCCCGCTGCACGCACACGCCCCTCGCCAATGCTTGCCTTGCCACTGCGCTTGCCCTTCAGGTGGAACACGAAGCCGAACCGACGACTCGACGTCATGTTGCCATTGATGATGGTGGTCTGCTGGCTCGTCGGCCCCCGCTCCTGCCGCACCACCTCGAACGCAGACATGTCGGGCAGCACGAGTTCATCGGGGTCTTGTTGCATGCCCGAGATCGAGATGGTGACGTCGACTTGAAAGACGTCCCCTTCCTGTACGCGCGTCGCATTGCTCGTCACGCGGAGTTCGAGTTCGCCCGCACGGGCCCTACCCGCGGATACGAGGAGCGTGATTATGCAGAGCGACGTGCACCACGCTAACCAGGTGTGCCAACGACGAGCGAAAGCGAGAGTGTTCACCAGTCTTTCTCCACAGGCTTGGCCCGGCTGCGAGACTCCGTTTGCATGCTCCACGGCTGAAGCGTGCGCTCTCGGCTACGCAGCTGGTCGAGCAGCCTCTTCGCGTCACGTCGACGCGGTTCTTCCGTCTTGGCGCCCTGCCCTTCGCTGGCTCCCGTGGTGTCGTTCAACCCCGTCGGAGAGTTCAGCTGTTCGGGGCGATCGCCAGGCTCTTCCCGAGGGCGTTCGGCACGTGGGGTTTCTTCGTTGTCATCCCCCATCGAGGCCGTCGTCTTGCCGTCCTGCTGTTTGCCCTCACTGCGCGATAGCTGCTGTCCGGCCTGCTCCGCGGTCTCCCCATCTGACGCTGCAGGGTCAACGTTCTCCGACGAGTTGCCCTGC
>JBMTAX010000099.1:0-8460 GCA_049429145.1 Myxococcota bacterium | reverse complement strand
CAGTCGCTTCTTCTCCGTCGACATGGTTCAACTCTCTGGTGGGCCGAGGCTAGCAGAGGCTTAGGCTGGGGTCGCGCCTGTACACAGGCTCTTGTAGGCTGCGCCAGGCCATTGGAGGCTGTGATGGACTTATTCGAGGCGATCCGTTCGCGGCGCACCATCTACAAATTCGAAGACCGTGCGGTGCCCGACGATGCGCTGTCGCGAGCCCTCGAGGCGGCGTGTTGGGCGCCGAACCACAAGCGCACCGAACCGTGGCGCTTTGTCGTCGTGGGCCCTGAGACCCGCGCGCGCCTTGGCGCAGTGGCAGCCCGCCTTGCGGTGGCGAAGGCCGGCGATGTCCCCGACGACGAACGCGCGCGCCAGGTACAGCGGGCGACGGCGAAGCTGACGGACCTGCCCTGCCTCGTCGTCATGACGACGGTGAAGAACCCCGGTGACCCCCTGCGCGAGAAAGAAGACTACGCCGCATGCGCCTGTGCGGCGCAGAACCTTCAGCTCTCGTTGTGGGCCGAAGGCATCGGCTGCCAATGGGGCACCGGCGGCCCCACCCGTGACGACGAGAGCTATGACATCTTGGGCATCGACCGCAGCACGGAAGAGATCATCGGCTTTTTCAAGGTGGGCTACCCGAAAGACGTGCCGTCCATCGACCGCCGTCCCCATAGCGAGGTAACGAAGCACCTCCCCTGACCCCTCGTGGTAAACTGCTGGAGCACTCATGATGCGCCCTGCCCTCGGACTCGCCTGCGTCGTCGTCACATCCTGCGTCCCCGCAAGCGCACCCGACGCAGGGCCCAGCGACCCCGTGGGCTGCACCTTGCAGAATGACTGCGGCGAAGAGACAGGGCGACCTGGAAGACGCAGCGAGCTCGACGGGATCTACGACCCCCGCGCGGGCCGCATGATCATTTTCGGGGGCACCACCGCCATCCCCGTCGAGTGCAACTTCCCCGCGGCCGAGTACACCGACGAGACTTGGGCGTTTTTTGACCGCTGCGGCATCTGGAAGCAGCTCACGGGCCCAAGCCCTGGCCTGCGCTCTCGTCACATGATGGCCTACGACAGCGGCGCGCACCGGGCGCTCCTCTACGGCGGGCGCTACCGCGCGGGCACCACGGGGCTCTACACGGTGTTTGGCGACCTGTGGGAGCTCGACCTGGGCGCTGATTCCTGGAGCGAACTCTCGACGACTGGGGCGCCCCCTGCGCGCGTCCACGCAGCCTTCGAGGTGAACGGTAATGGCACCAAAGCGTATCTCTTCGGGGGCAACAAAAGCCCGGATGGCACCGTCTACGACGTGCAGAACGACCTATGGGAGCTCGACCTCGCGAACCTCTCGTGGACGAAGCTCACTCCCGCGGGCCCTGCGCCCGACGCTCGACAGTGGTTCGGGTCTCTCTTCGACGTCACCCGCGATCGCTTCGTGGTGTTCGGCGGCTCCGACAACAACGCGTTCTTCTCCACCGATTACAAAAACGATGTGTGGGCCTACGACGTGAGCAGCGGCGCGTGGCAGCGCCTGCACGACGGTGCATCGCCGGCGCCTGCGGGGCGCTTTGGCCCAGAGTGGGTGCACGACTCCGAGAGCGACACCTACCTGCTCTTTGGCGGCCACGACGACACGAACCTCGGCAACAGCAACGATCTGTGGGCCTTCTCGCCGGCGAGCAACACGTGGGAGCAGCTCCGCCCCGGGGATACCTACAACAAGCAAGCGAACGGCTTCTGCGACTTCCCCCCTGACTTCACCGTCGTCGACCAAGACTCCCCCGAGCGGCGCAATGCATTTGCCGCAGTTTACTCGAGCAACGCAGATTGCCCGGCACTGCTCGTCACCATGGGCAAGACCGACTGCGGCGCGGCCGACGACGTGCAGCGGTATGTGCCGACGGAGCGTCGCTGGGACCTGCTGTTGGAGGCCCGTGAAGGCGAGATGTGCCTCCGCACCAACACCGAGTTCGATTGCTTTGAGATGTGTGAGTAGGCGGTCGATTGCCGTGGTCCATGCTGCACAAAACCGCGGAATAACGAAAAAGCGGGCCGTAAGGCCCGCTGTCTCGTCGTCACGGCGAAACAATCAGCGCGCGTCGATGGGGACGTACGAGCGTTCGCCCTCGCCCGTGTAGATTTGCCGCGGCCGACCGATGCGGCTTGGCTCGGTGTTGAGCTCGGCCCAATGCGCCACCCAGCCAGGCAGGCGCCCCATGGCAAAGAGCACCGTGAACATGTTGGTGGGAATGCCCATGGCCTCGTAGATGATGCCCGAATAGAAGTCGACATTCGGATAGAGACGACGGCTCACGAAGTACTCGTCGCTGAGCGCCACCTCTTCGAGCTGCATGGCGATGTCGAGAAGCTTCGAGGGCTTCTTCATGCGCCCAAGCACCTCCATGCATGCCTTCTTGATGATCTTCGCCCGCGGATCGAAGTTCTTGTAGACGCGGTGGCCGAAGCCCATGAGGCGCTGGTTCGACTTCTTGTCTTTCACCTGCTCGAGGAAGGTCTTGCCGTCGAGACCCTCTTTCTCGATGGCATGCAGCATCTCGATGACCGCCTGATTGGCGCCGCCGTGCAGCGGCCCCCAGAGCGCGTTCACACCCGACGACACCGATGCGAACAGGTTGGCCTGCGAGCTGCCCACGAGACGCACCGTCGACGTGGAGCAGTTCTGCTCGTGGTCAGCGTGGAGCACGAGCAGAAGATCGAGGGTCTTCGCGATCACCGGGTCAACGTCGTAGCGCTCACACGGCGTACCGAACATCATGTAGAGGAAGTTCGATGCGTAATCGAGGGAGTTGTCGGGGTACATGAAGGGCTGCCCGATGGAGTGCTTGTACGAGTACGCAGCGATGGTGGGCAGCTTCGCGAGGAGGCGGTGGTAGCTGACCTCGACCTGGCGCGGATCTTTGGGGTCGAGGCAGTCTTGATAGAACGTCGACAGGGCGCTGACGACGGCGGCACATACGGCCATGGGGTGGGCATCTTTGGGGAAGCCACCGTAGAAGCGCTTGAAGTCCTCGTGCAACATGGTGTGCATGCGGACGTCGTAGCGGAACTGCTCCAGCTCGGCGGGCGTGGGCAGCTCGCCCTTGATGAGCAGGTGGGCCACCTCGAGGAAGTTCGACTTCTCTGCGAGCTCCTCGATGGAGTAGCCGCGGTAGCGAAGAATTCCTTTGTCGCCGTCGATGAACGTGATGGCGCTCTTGGTCGAGCCGGTGTTCACATAGCCCGGGTCGAGGGTGATGAGCCCGAGCTCGGCACGCAGGTTCCCGATGTCGATGGCGCGCTCTTGTTCGGTTCCTTCGATGACCGGCAGCTCGAGGGCTTGGTCTCCGAAGGTGATCTTTGCGCTAGTGCTCATGCGACGACTCCTCTCGATCACGAAGTAAGGCGAGCAGGGTAGCGGCCACCCGCTCGCAAGGGAAGCGGCCGTGCTCGCTTTGCGTCGCCGTCGCGCAAGAAATCCTGCCTAGCGACCGAGCACGGCTCTTGAAGGTGCCATGTCTGTGTCTGTGCTGCCCCGCCCCGGGCGCTCCTGTTCCGTCCCTCGGGATCGCCGCCACGGCGCATCCTCGCTGGCGCTGCGCACGGTCGGCCCGCCGTGGTCGTTGCAGCGACTGCGCCAGCCCCGCGCCCATGCGCACGAGCTGCGATGCCCCATGTCCCACGTACACCGATGCCCACGGCCACCTCAAGGTCTCGGGTCAAGTGGATGCTCCGATGCCCTCTAACGTTACCGCCCATGACTTTTCTCGCCTTATCACCGTGACCCACCGCGAGCCCTTTCACCTCGTGGCGCGTGACGACGGCGTCCATGTGGAGAAGACCACCGGAGGCCTCATCGCGGCCCTCGAGCCCGCCATGAGGGCGCTGCGAGGCTTGTGGATCTCTGCGGCTCCGCGTGGCGACGTCGAGGTAGCCGTCAGCCAAGCCATCGACGAACTGCCCTACTCCTGGGAGCCAGTGCGCTATTCGCCAGGACTCTACCGCGACTTCTACCTCGGCTTCTCGAACGAGGCCGCATGGCCTCTCTTTCACAGCATGCTAGGTCTCGCGCGATTTCATCGTCGTCACTGGGCCGCATACCAGCAGGTAAACCGGCACTTCGCCGAGGTGATCCGAGGGCAGCTCGGCGAGCGCGATCTGGTCTGGGTCCACGACTACCAGCTCCTGCTCGTGCCTGCGCTGCTCCGTGAAGAACCCCTGCCTACTGAGACCCGGGTGGGTTTCTTTCTGCACATCCCCTTCCCGCCTTTCGACCTGTTCCGCACCCTCCCGTGGGCGAAGGAGATCTTGCGCGGCATGTTGGGCGCGAGCCTCATCGGCTTTCATGTCGCTGAATACGCAGCCAACTTCTTCGACTGCGTCGAACAGCTCCTTGAGCTGCGCTGCGATCGCCTGCGAGGACGGGTGCAGTTCGGCGAGCGCGCGGTCCATGTGCGCTCGATCCCCATCGGCATCGACACGGGCGCCATCTACAGAGAACTCGACCGGCATGATTCGCGCGCGCGAGTCGATGAGCTGCGTGCGAGCACCCCAGCAACGCACCTGTTGGTCGGTGTCGACCGCCTCGACTACACGAAGGGGATCCTCGAGCGCTTGAAGGCTCTCGAGACTTTTTTCGCTCGCAGCCCTGCGCGTAAAGGCACGGTCGCCATGCTGCAGGTAGCAGTGCCGAGCCGCGCGGGCATCGATGCGTACCAGGCCCTGCGCGACGACATCGAGCGCGCGGTAGGTCACATCAACGGTCTGTATGGGACCCCGGAGTGGACCCCCGTCACCTTCATGTGTCGGTCACTGCCCTTCGAGGAGCTGGTGGCCCTCTATCGCGCCAGTGACGTCGCGCTTGTGACGCCGCTGCGAGACGGGATGAACCTCGTGGCCAAGGAGTTCGTCGCTGCCCATCGAGATGGTGACGGCGTGTTGATTCTTTCCGCACTAGCGGGCGCGGCACAGCAACTGACCGAGGCGGAACTCGTCAACCCTTACCACGCTGACGGCATTGCGACCGCCCTCAGCACGGCCCTCGAAATGCCGGCTGACCTGCGACGACGAAAGATGCGTCGCATGAACGCCAAGGTGCAGCAGTACGACGTGCAGCATTGGATCGACTCGTTCCTCTCGGAGGCTCTCTATGTGGACTGAAGCGCTGCGGCAGCGAGACAAGCTTCTCCTCATGCTCGACTTCGACGGCACGCTGGTGCCCATCGCGACGGAGCCAGAAAAAATCACGGTATCGCCTCGCGTGGCGCCCCTGCTGCGGGCGCTCATCTCGGCTGGCCACCGAGTCTTCATCCTTACCGGGCGGCGCGCTGACGTCGTATATCGCCACCTCGGACTGGGCGTCCCTGTCATCGGATTGCATGGGCTCGAGTGGCCTGATGAACCCCTCGGTCCGCGGCACCCGCGGTTCGACGAACTCGTGCGCAGAGCGCAGGAGATGATCGATGAGGACGTACGGCTGTTTGGCGCTCTCGTCGAAGATAAGGGACTTTCAATAGCCCTGCATTATCGCAACACACGCGATCGCGCCGTAGCACGCGCACTGCTGCGGTCCCTCGCGCTGCGCTCCATTGCAAACGACGTCGGCCTCGACGTGCTCGAAGGCCACTGTGTCGTGGAGGTGAGGCCCACCGATGCCTCGAAGGCGCACGCGGTGAAGCGGCTGGTCGAACGATATCCAGAACACCTTGCCATCTACGTCGGAGATGACCTCACCGATGAGGAAGCCTTTGCGGTGCTTCCCGCGCAAGGCATCGGGGTGCGCGTCGCAGAGCGACCCGTACAGACTCGGGCGCAACTCCGTGCCGCGGATGTCGACGAGGTGCTGGCTGGCCTCGCAGGCCTTCTCCCCCGTCAATGAAAGTCGCGACTCCCGCGGCGGACCACGTCACGCTGGAGCGAGGGGGCCCATAGGGTCTCTGCGATGAGGTGGGTTACCCCGTCCTTCGCCTCGAGACGACCACTGACTCCAAGCAGGCTCGCCGTCTTCGCGAGCAGCGCGAAGTCCTCGAAGATCTGTTTCCACAAGACCACGTTCACAAAGCCGGTCTCGTCCTCGAGAGTCATGAAAGTCACACCCGCTGCGGTGCCAGGACGCTGCCGACAGATGACGATGCCCGCATAGTGAAGGCGCCGGCCATGGGGCAGGCTTGCGAGATCACTGGCCGCATAAAGACCGCGACGACGGAGCTGGTCTCGCAGGGGAGCCAGTGGATGACCATGGGTGCTGTGACTCGTCGCTCGGTAATCCCAGGTGATGGTCTCGAGCAACGTAAGGGCCTCGAACGTGGGCCGTTCCTCCCTCCCGTCCCCTCCGACGTCGAGGGGCAAGGGCGGTTCGCGGGCTGCGGCGCGCACATCCCACAGAGCATCCCGCCGTGAGACGTGAAAGTCCTGAAATGCTCCGGCCTCAGCAAGGAGTGTGAGTTTGCGCTCATCGAGACCGGTGCGCCGTACGAAGTCGGCGATCGAAGAAAAGCTCCGATCCCGTGCGGTCTCTTCGATACGAGCACCGTCGTCAGTACCGAGCCCCTGCACATAGCGGAGCCCCATGCGCAGCGCGAGTCTGTCGCTGCCGTCGAAGACAGGCTCGAGGCTGCAGTCCCACGACGAAGCGCGCACGCTCACAGGCCTCACCTCGACGCCGTGGCGTTTGGCGTCTTCGATGATGGTGGCCGGGGCGTAAAAGCCCATGGGCTGGGCGTTCAGGAGCGCGCAGCAGAACTCTGTCGGATGGTGCCGGTGGAGGTAAGCGGTCGCGTAGGCAATGAGCGCGAAGCTCGCCGCGTGGCTCTCGGGGAAGCCGTATTCGCCGAAGCCGCGGATCTGTTCGAAGACACGCTCGCCAAACTCGACGGCGATGCCCTTGCGTTGCATCCGCTCGATGAGGCGTGAGCGGTGTCGCTCGATGCGTCCACTCTGCCGCCACGCAGCCATGTCACGACGCAGCTGGTCGGCCTCGCCGGGCGTATAGTCAGCGGCGACCACCGCGAGGCGCATCACCTGCTCTTGGAAGAGGGGTACGCCGAGGGTCTTCTTGAGCACGGGCTCGAGGCACGGATGCGGGTAGACCACCTCCTCCTCGCCACGTCGACGGCGCAGATAAGGGTGCACCATCCCGCCGGTGATGGGCCCCGGTCGCACGATGCTCACCTCGATGACGAGGTCGTAATAGTTCCTCGGGCGCAGGCGCGGCAGCATCGCCATCTGGGCGCGGCTCTCGATCTGGAACACGCCTACGGTGTCACCCTGACAGATCTGATCGTAGGTGGCCTCGTCCCCTTCGGGGATCGAAGCCATGTCGAGATGAGTGTCACGATGTTCGGCGAGCAATCGCGTGCAGAGATCGACGACGGTGAGGGCGCCTAGGCCCAGCAGGTCTACTTTGAAGAGGCCAAGCGCGTCGATATCGTCTTTGTCCCACTGAATGATGGTGCGCTCCTCCATGGCCGCGTTCTCGATGGGCACGATGTCGTGCACCGGCTCGTGTCCGAGCAAGAAGCCACCAGGATGCACCGAGAGATGACGGGGGAAATCGAGCAGCTCAGTGGCGAGGCGCAAGAGGTGCTGGCTTGCCCGTCCCTCGAGGTCGAAGCCCGCTTGCTGCAGCGCTTCGCCGCTGAGCCCGCCGTAGTGACTGAGCAGTTTCGCGAGCCTATCGAGCGCGGTCTCTGCGATGCCGAGGGTTTTCCCGACGTCACGCACCGCCGACTTCGGCCGATAGCGGATGACGTTGCACACCATCGCCGCCCGCTCGCGGCCGTAGCGCGCGTAAACGAATTGGATCACCTCCTCGCGGCGGTCGTGCATGATGTCGAGGTCGATGTCGGGTGGCTCTTTGCGCTCCCGCGACAAGAAGCGCTCGAAGAGCAGCTCCACCCGCGCGGGGTCCACCGCCGTGATGCCGAGGCAGAAGCACACCGCCGAGTTGGCCGCCGAGCCCCGCCCTTGGCACAAGATGGCTTCACGTCGACAGAACTGCACGATCTCCCACATGGTGAGGAAGTAGCCGCCGTAATCGAGCTCTTCGATGAGCGCGAGCTCACGCTCGACCTGCGCCGTAACCTCGTGTGGCACTCCCTGCGGATAACGTGCGCGCGCCCCCTCGAAGGTGAGCTGGCGCAGGCGCTCTCTCGACGTCGTCCCGTCAGGGAGTTCCTCAGCCGGATACACATAGCGCAGCTCCCCGAGGGAGAAGCGACAGCGCTCCGCCACCTCGAGAGTGCGCTGCACCGCCCTCGGATCATCGCTGAACCGGCGCGCGAAGGCGTGCGCGGTGAGCAGACCATGCTCGGCGTTCGGCCGCGTAAAGCGCCCGATGTCGTCGAGGCTGCGCTTGTGATGCAGGCACGTGAGCACGTCTTGCAAATCGCGGCGCGCAGGCGTGTGGTAGAGAATCTCTACGGCCGCGACGACGGGCAACCCATGGCGCAGAGCGCGCTCCCGCAGCCGGGC
>JBMTAX010000098.1:0-8467 GCA_049429145.1 Myxococcota bacterium | reverse complement strand
ATCCAGCGCGCCCCTTGACGCGCTGACGCCGGGGAGTGCGGCGTCCCATCCCCCCGAGGAGACTCACTCTGCTGGTGCCCCTGGAGCCTCGCCCGCCGCAGGGGCCCCTAGAAGGACGAGGTCTGCGCTGAGGGGCAGGCACGTGGCGCCGTTCCGGCATCGCTGCAACGGGCAGCTCTCGCTGCACAGGCCGACTGTCGCTCCGCGTGCCCCCACACACGCGAAGCCCGGGTCGCAATCGCCGCTGCTCAGGCAGCCGCCACAGAAGCCACCCGTGCCTGCTCCCCCGGGTGCTGCTCCCGCCGGGTCGCAGCGGCCGGTCTCGTTGTCACAGGGCAAGGCCCCCTCGAAGCACTCCTCGTCTCCATCGCAGCGTCGAGCGCAGCTGAAGCCGGGTGTGTAGGGGACGCAGTACGAAGCCGGAAAGCGCGCGGGGCACGTGCCCTCGACCAAACCCCCGCAACCGCTCTGGCAGCTCCGGCAGTCGAGGCCGATGGCGACCTCGACGGCGTCATCGGTCACATTCGCCAGCGACACCGGTGCAGACTCGCCAAACAAGAGCCAATGGCGCGATGCTGATGACGCCGAACAAGGGTCTTCCTCTGCAGTCAGACCTTGGCGATGCACACCACGCATCCGAAAAATGAAGGGACCGCGGTCGGCCATGGTGAGCAACTTGACGAGCGGTACGTCGCGCGTGAGCAGGTCTGCGAGAGACTCGAGCGAGGTGTTCTCATCGACGAGCGTACATACGGCGTGGCTCTTTTGGCCTTTCGCTTCGCTGACCTCGAGGACCACTGCTGCCAAGCACGAGAGCTGGTAGTCGAGAGGAGACGCACCACAGCTCGCCCTCGGCCGCAACGCCACCGACACCGCGAGCGGGCTTGTCGTCGGGACCTCGGGGGCATCACATCCCACCGCGCACAGCACGAGACTCGAGAACACAACGCGAGAGAGCCGTGCGTGTCTCATCGTCCCGCACCAAAGCCCGTGACGACGACCGGTCGTGGTGGCGGGTCGATGGTCGTATCGGAGGTCACGCCGAGCCACAGCACCCCGGCGAGTGAGGCGCCACCGAGTACGAGGAGCGCAGCAGCCGTCGCAGCCCCCGCCCACCACCACCGTTGGGGTGCGCCCGTGTCTGCGCCAGCCACAACCTGTGGGTCCTCATCGTCGTGAACGAGCACCGCAGCGACCGCGCGGGCGAGAGCAGGGGCCGTCTCTGGTTGGTAGGCGGGCAGCACCGTGCCTTCCCCTCTTGACGGCCACAGGCGTGAACCTGACGACGTCACCACCAACGCGACATCGGCGTTGGCGAGGGACAGCAACGTCTGCAGGGACTCATGTTCAGCGGGTGACCCTCGATAACGCTGAAGAGCGGCTAGGCGCGCCTCATCAGCCCCGAGTGGCACGAGCGAGGTGTCGAGGATTAGCGCTAGCTCCCGCGCGGCGTTCACCTCGACGATGAAGTGCTTGGGGACGCACCCGGGGGCTAGCAGGCTGACGAGGTGTGGGCCGGTCCCCACGGAGAGCTCAACGAGGTTGTCATCGTTGTCTAGGCGAGCGTCAGCAACCGCGCCATCGAGCCACACCTCCGGCCACGGTGCCGAGGCAGCACGAGCAAGCCGCAGTCGACCCCGCTCTTCACCGATGTTCTTGCGACGGGCGGCTTCGTAGTGTGCGACGAGAGCGGGCGCATGCAGACCAGGATGCAAGGTAGTGCGCTGAGGGTCGAGGCGGGCGAGCAGACGGAGCTCTCGATCTGCGTCGCTGTCATCGCCGCGGGCGAGCAGCAGCTCCGCACGGGCGAGGAGCACATCCGCGAAGAGCTCGAGGTGGTCGGTGGGACGCGCGAGCTGCAAAAGGCGCGTGCGTGTCTCATGCAGGGCGACTTCTGCGGCGTTCACCTCCAACGACATCAGCGCGCGCCTCGCTTCGAGAAATGACGACCTCACGTCGTCAAGGTTCTTTGTCCGGTGGAGGTGCGGGCTCAGCGGCAGGTCGACACCGCTCCGCTCGAGCGGCGTCACCACCCCGACCCGCTCCTCCTCGAGCAGGTCATAGAGCGGGGCGAGATCACGAGCACTCTCGTCGAGGGGAACTACCAACACCCGTTCGCGGCCACGCCCATCCGAGGGTGAAGACGCGGTCTGCGCAGCACCGCAGAGCAGTAGAGTGGTGAGAAGAGCGCCGAACATCGTGCGTGTCAGTCTCTTGGATCGCCGGTGGTTGGGCAATGGTCCTGCGAGGAAAGAGGGCGTGGGCAGGAGCGGCGCACAACTGGTGTTTCCCGCGCTCCTTGTGCAGGATACCCCGAGCGGGAGGCGTGGGTGTGAGCACTGCAGGCAAGACGTCAAGAACGGCAACCACCTCCCCTGCGCCACATGCGATGAGCGGTGGCCGAGGTCGAGGGTGACGGAGCCCGCTACGACAGAACCTGGGCTTGCGCTGCTGCCGAGTCGGCGTCGACCCTCGCCCTGGGCGTTTCTGCTGGTGGTCATGATCGTAGGTCTGCTCGCAGCCGCCTCCCTGCTACGCGATCGAAGGGAGGCTCCCACGGCGGTGCGGCTGGCGGCTGTCACCCGCGGGGAGGTCAACAGTCGCGTGCTCGCCCAGGGCCGCATCCGCGCCCGTCGGCAGGTGGAGGTCGCGTCGGAGTTGGCGGGACGAGTCACCGAGGTCAAAGTGCAGCTCGGAGACGAGGTCCGGCTCGGAGAGTTGCTCTTCACCATCGAGGATGAACAATACCGGGTCCAGGTGAAGACCCTCGAGGTCGCCCTGCGCGCTGCCGAGGCGATGCTCGAGCGCGCCAAACTGGCGCTGCGAGAAGCCGAGCGCAACCAAAGCCGGGACGAGCGACTCAAGGAGCGTGGTGTCATCGCTGAGGATGCGTGGCTCGCGAGCGCGGCGCGCGTGGAGCTCGTCACAGCAGACCTTCGGCAGGCGGAAGCGTCGGTGGAGCGTGCCAAGCTCGAGTTGCAGCGCGCGCAAGACTCTCTGCGCAAGGCCCGGGTACTCGCGCCGATCGCTGGTACCGTCGTCGACCTGGGGCTCGAGGTCGGTCAGTTGGTCGCCCCGAGCACGGGCTTTGGCGGTGCGTCTTCCTTGTCGGGGAGCTCTGGGCTCCTCGGGGGCGCCGCCGAATCGTCTTCTCTGGTCATCGCTGATCTCTCCGAGTTGGTGGCGCGCCTCGATGTGGATGAACTCGACGTGGCCCAGCTCGCTGTGGGGCAAGAGGTACGGCTCTCCGCACAGGGGGAGGACGAACACAAACACCGCGGCGTCGTCACGCTCGTCGGTCTCAGGGGGCGAGACATCGGTGGTGCCGTGCAGTTCGCGGTGGAGGCGAAGGTGGAGGCCTTCGCGGGAGAAGGTAGTTCGATCGACAAGGGGCGCAACGCTGCACCGCAGTTGCGGCCCGGGATGAGTGTGTCAGCGGAGATCGTCGTCGAGCGATTGCCACAGGTGCTGCGCGCGCCCGTGGCTGCGGTCATCGAGGGCGACAGAGATACACGACCCGATCGAATCTTTGTGTACCGTGAGATACTTCGTGGCGCTGACGCGGAGGAGCGCACGGTGAGGCTCGGTCCGACCGATGGTGAGCATATCGCCGTGCTCGAGGGACTGCAGGAGGGGGAACGGGTGGTGGAGGGTCCGTTTCGGGTGCTGCGGGCGCTCCGCGAGGGCGACTCCATTCAGGAGAGTGACGAGCGCGACGACCCCTCCGAGGACAAACGGTGAGCTCGACGCACCTCGTGGAGGTCAGAGATCTCTGTCGTCGCTACCAGATGGGAGCTGAAGAGGTGCGCGCCTTAGACGGTGTTGACCTCGACATCACACGAGGGGAGCTCGTCGCCATCGTGGGCCAGTCAGGGTCGGGAAAATCGACGCTGATGAACCTCCTTGGCTGCCTCGATACTCCCACGGCAGGCCAGTATCGCCTCGCCGGCACCGCGGTCGAGGACCTTGGCGCCGAGCAGCTCGCAGAGGTTCGCAACCGCCACATCGGCTTTGTATTCCAAAGCTTTCACCTCCTTCCGCGGCAGACAGCCCTCGAGAATGTGTCGCTGCCTCTCGTCTACCAACACGAGGGGCGGCTCGGCGCCCGCGAGCGGCTCGAGCGTGCTGCCGCCGCACTTCGGCAGGTAGGCCTTGGGGCGCGCATGGGTCACCGGCCGAACGAAATGAGTGGAGGTCAACGTCAGCGTGTGGCCATCGCCCGCGCCCTCGTCACAGAACCTTCGATCCTGCTCGCCGACGAGCCTACCGGTAACCTCGACAGTCACACCAGCGAGGAGATCCTCGATCTGCTCGTGTCGTTGCAACGTGAGCAGGGGCGGACCGTGATCATCGTGACCCATGAAGCCGAGGTGGCCGCTCGCTGCGAACGCGTCATCCGGTTGCGCGATGGGCGCGTCGTCAGCGACGAAGTGGTCGTCACAGCGCGCGGGGACGCGGGATGATCGTCGAGACGTTTCGGCTCGCACTCTCCTCGATTGCACAGAACCGCTTGCGGGCGTTCCTCACCACTCTCGGCATCATCTTTGGGGTGATGGCCGTCATCGCGAGCGTCTCCATCGTGCAGGGCGTGTTCTACGTCTACACCTCGCAACTCGAGGGGCTGGGCGCGGGTTTCCTTTTCGTGACGAGCGGAAACCCCGAAGCCACCGGACGTGTCCGCTCACGACCCGAGCTGACCGACGATGACGCTCGGATGCTCGAGCGCCGGGTGCAAGGGGTGCTCGCCGCGACTCCCTTCTTCTTTGGCCGCAGCGCATTGCAGCTTCGCGGGCAGAGCGTCTCTGAGGTGGTGCTGATGCCCGTCGGAGAGCACTACCAAGAGATCCAGAACCACTTCGTCGCGGAGGGCCGCTTCTTCTCGCCCCACGAGATGAAGAGCCGAGCCCGTGTCGTCGTGCTGGGCCCGGATTTGGCGAATGAGCTCGGGCTGCGCCGCGCGGTGGGCGAGAAAGTTCGGCTCTACGGCGCACTCTTCACGGTGATCGGCGTCATGGAAGAGAAGGATGGCATCAACGCGTTCGGACAGCCCTTCGATCGAGCCGCCATCTTGCCTTATTCCACCGCCCTGAGCTTCGGCGCGAAACAAGGGGGCGGGCTGCTGCTCGTCAAGCTCAAGGACGTCAGCGACGTCGAGCGCGAGCAGGAAGAGATCCGTCGGGCGCTACGGCGCAGCCACGACCTCGCTCTCCGTGACCCTGACGACTTTCGTATCGTGACCCAGTCAGAGCTGCTCGAGCGCGTGGGCGACATCAGCGGTATCGCTACCTGGGTCATCGTCGCCATCGTCGGTGTCGCATTGCTCGTCGGCGGTATCGGCATCATGAACATCATGCTGGTCAGCGTCACCGAGAGAACACGCGAGATCGGCATTCGTATGGCGGTGGGAGCGCGACCTGGCGACATCATGGCCCAGTTCCTCGTCGAGGCCGCACTACTCGGCCTGCTCGGCGGTACGTTTGGCATCGCCCTCGGCTATGTGATGAGCTGGACGGCCACTTGGATCGTGCCTGATTTTCCGCCGCCCAAGGTTCCGCTCTGGGCCATCGCCCTCGGCTTCTTCTCGTCGACAGGGATCGGCGTCTTCTTCGGACTGTATCCAGCTGCAAAGGCCGCGAGACTCGACCCCATCGAGGCACTTCGCTACGAGTGAGCGCCCAAGTTCACGCCGCGTCGTCGTCGAAGAGCGGCCCCCTTCGCCTGGACGTCGACATGCGTATGGGTCTCAGCGCCCCCTCATCCCCTCGTGCAGCTCTTGCTGCACATAGCCTGCGGGCACTTCGAAGGGGCTCGCACCGCATTTCTCCTCTCGTACCAGCCGCAGGGCCAACTCATCGGTCATCTTCCCTTGGGCAAAGTGCCGCGTGATCACCGGCCATCCCTTTACGGTCTCGAGCTGGGTCCAACTGTCGTCGAGCGCCCCCGATACACCCATGCTCTCTGCCATCTCCTTGGCGAGGGCGCCGAAGGTCTTCATGGATGCCGCGAGGTCCGCACCGGCCGGTAGCTTCTGTGGGTCGACGACACAGAGCTCTGTCACCTTCGCTCCCGCCTCGAGCACTTCCCACACTTTGCACGCGTAGCCTGCGGCCTCTTCCTTGCGATTCGTTTCCCGTAGGTCTCGCTTCGGCGCAGCAGCGGGCATCATGGCCCCCGCCATCATCGACTCCATCATCGCCCGTTGTTCTTTGGGCATCGACGCCAGCTGCGCCTCGAGCTGTGCGCGCGCCGCCTTCAGTTGGCTTCCCATGCGGACCACCGTCGCGCGATCGATGCGGGCATA
Source organism: Myxococcota bacterium (assembly GCA_049429145.1). Lineage (GTDB taxonomy): Bacteria > Myxococcota > UBA727 > UBA727 > CAYLZW01 > JBMTAX01. Next base: position 2,166 of record JBMTAX010000098.1, on the reverse strand, counting down.
ACGACGCGCCCTGGGGTCGACGGTGTAGAGCGCGTCGTCCTTGAAGAGCAGGATCGAATCGGTGCCGCCGGCACTCTTGACCTCGACACGGAGCTTGCCCCCTTCGGCCCAGATCTTTTGGGAGGTCTGCGTCGCCTTGTCGGCCTGCTCATGACCGAGCTCCAGGTAGGTGCCGGCATGGGCTGAACAGGCTGCCAACCACAGCACAATCGCGAGGAACTTCTTCATGGCGTCACTCCACGTAACAAGCGAAGTCCGAGGCTGTGTACGTTCAGAACTGCCAACCGAGCTCTACATCGATGGCCCCCACCCAGGTGTTCTGCAGGCCAATGGAGCTGAAGCGGAACTTCTCGCTGCCTTCAGGGGCGCCCGTCAACACGCGCCGCTGGTCAGGGAGGTCGTCGTCGAGGAATCCGGTCCGGAAGGCGCGCTGTGCACCCACGTTGACAAACAGGATCGGCAGAAGCTGCAGGCGTCCCCCGAGATAGATGAGCTCGTTGTCTGTCGCTACCTGAAGGAGCTTCGAAGCGTCCTCGAAGTGTCGGTAGTGGTAGGTCGCGAAGAGCTGCAGGATGCTGAGCGCCTTGCCGGTCTCGGCGTGCAACGCGAAGTTGCGTGCCGCGGGGACCGCGTTGCCCTCTGTGTCGACGGCGTCTTCGTAGACGGCGGTGAATCCGAACCAGTCGACGAAGGCATAGCTACCCTCGAGGTAGGTGCCGAACCGCCAGGGCTGCCCGGCCTGCGAGGCGAGGTAGGCGACCTTGGTGGGCAGCGAGGCGCGCAGGCTGAGTGGCGTGCTGCCAAAACCAAACTGGAGCTTGTCGGCCTCGTAGAGGCTGTCGAAATAGCTCGGCAAGTACTGCGGTCCAAAGGCACGCCCCTCCATGCGCAGCCGGAGGGCGTGGGTGGCGCGCATCTCGCGAGGCTTTTGGCCCGCGCGGGTGAGGTCGTCTTCCTCATCGAAGTCGCGCACCGGCGTCTCGCCAAAGCTCAGACGCAACAACGTCCCGGCGGTGAAGCCGCCGTCGCTGAACGACGAGAATCCTCCTGCCTCCGAACCCGGGAACAGCAGCTGGGAGTAGTCGACGTAGGTCTTCAGGTCGATGAACTCCCACTTCACCAGCTTCACCTCGGCGTCGACACCAAAGCCGTGCACCATGTCGCCCGTGAACGCGCCCTTGTTTGTGTAGTCGAAGTTCCCAGCGTCATCTACCGCGAGGAGCGTGCGACCATCGGAAGGAGCTGACTCAGTAGTCAGCACTGTCGGCACGTTGAGGTCGGTGACCCAGGAGGCGCCGATGCTCAGAGACTTCGACATGTAGTCGTCGAGGAAGAGCCCAAGTGGCTTCAGGAACACGAGTCCGCCTACGAGGCGCGGCACGGGGAAGGGTCCCGCCATCAGCTCAAAACCGCCGATGTCGGTGTAGCCGTTCACCTGCGCGAAGAGGTTGTCCTCGTCGATATCAATGGTCGGGGAGTAACGCCTGACGAGCTGGCCGTGCCCGATGCTCACAGCGCGGATGCGGTTTACATCGAGGTACAAGCGGTCTTCTTTGCGGCCCCACGTGAGATAGCGAAGCGGGCGGAGAAAATCCTCGACCTGATCCCAATCTTCGCTTCGAAAACGTCCAAAGTCCGAGAACAAAGAGGAAACGATATTTGCGGGGTCTTGGGGGTCGACGTTGTTTGTGTTGGCCACTTCAAAGCGAAGTGGGGCGCCGAGTCCGAGGCTGAACGGCCCAGAGTGGATGTTCACATCTGGCCGCAACACTGCGTAGTACACCCCGTCGATGTCCGTGGCTCCGAAGGCAACGCCGAACGACGACCGTCGGTTTTGGAACTGCACGTCGCCAAAGCGCGTGAGCTCCCCCTTTTGGAAAGCCCTCTGGGGCTCCTCAGGCTTGGGCTCCTCGGCAGGTGCTTCGGCAACGGCTTCGGCTTCAGCTTCGCCGGTCGTCGTTTCTGCGGCGGCCTCCGCCGGGTTCTCTTCCGCCTCGTCGGTTGGCGCGGCAGTCGCATCGACGACCTCAGTGGCCTCAGCCGCTTGCTCCGCCGGCTCGCTGACCTGACCCTCCGGCTGCTCCGGCGCCTGTGGGACTGCAATCTTGACCTCGTCAACGAGGTCAATGAAGCGCAATCGCGGCGTGCCTGCGCTGAGTGTGTTCC
>JBMTAX010000097.1:0-8487 GCA_049429145.1 Myxococcota bacterium | reverse complement strand
TGATGACGACCATGATCTCGAGCAACGACATACCGCGCGCAGAGTAGCGACGACGACGACGACGGGGGGGATTGTGTGCTGATTGCATGACTTCCTCTCGTTAACGAACCAGGGTGTTCATCTGCAAAATGGGCATCAGGATGGAGAAGACGATGAAGCCGACGACCCCAGCCATGCCGAGGATCATGACTGGCTCGAGGAGACTCGTGAGGGTCTTGAGGCGTGTCTCGACGCGATGCTCGAAGGAGGTAGCGACCCGGTTGAGCATCCCCTCAAGTTGACCGGACTTCTCCCCGATGGCGACCATGTGAACCACCATCGGGGGGAACTGTGCCGAGCGTTTGAGGGGAGTTGCGATGTCTTCTCCTTCGCGCACGGCATCCTTGGTAGCGTCGATGGCCCGCGCGATGACGTCGTTGGAGACGACGTTGCGCACGATGTCGAGGCTGATGAGCAGCGAGACGCCGGCGTTCAGTAACGTGCCGAGAGTGCGCGCGAAGCGGGCGACGGCGATCATGCGGAACAGACCGCCGAAGATGGGGAGTCGCAGGCTGATGCGATCCCAGGTGGCGCGTCCTTTCGGTGTCGCGATCCAACGCTTGAGCAAGAAACCACCCGCCACGGCCATGAGCAGTGCGAGCCACCAGTAGTCGCGGGCGAAGTTGCTGATCGTGATCAGGATCTTGGTCTGAATGGGAAGCTGCGCGTTGGCGTGCTCGAAGATGCGGGTGATGCGAGGGACCACCACCGTCAGGAGCACGCCCATGATGCCGACACCGACGAAAATCATGATCACCGGGTACATCATGGTGCCGAGGACCTCGCCCTTGAGACGAGCTTGTCCCTCCTTGAAGTCGGCGAGACGCTCGAGCACGAGGTCGAGGGTGCCCGACGATTCCCCTGCGCGCACCATGTTCACGTAGACATGGTCGAATATCTTGTGCTTCGCGAGAGCATCCGCAAGCGACGCACCTTCGTTCACGTCGTCTTTAATGTGCGCAAAGATTCGCTTGAAGGCTTTGTTCTCGATTTGGTCGATGATGGCGGTGAGGGACTCCACCATGGTGACACCGGCCTGCAGCAAGGTCGCGAGTTGGCGGGTGGCGATGCCGAGTTCCTCGACGCTGACACGCTGCAGGAACGTGAACTCCACCTCGCGGTCGAGCAGCCCCTTCTTCTCTGGACTGGTGCCCTGTGTCGCCTTGCCGCGCGCGCCTCTCCCTGAGGCCTTGACCTCAGTCACCATGACGCCTTCGCGACGCAAGACGGCGCGCAAGCCTTTGGCCGAATCCGCCTCGCGGACCCCCTTGGTGGCCTTGCCGCCACTGTCGAAGCCTTTGAACTCGAAGACAGGCATGGGTCGCGCTCGCTCCTCGTCAGAAGGCCTCGAGGCTCATCGCGTCTTCTTGGGTGACGCGGGTGACCTCGGCGGTGGTGGTGATGCCCGACAGCACTTTGTCGGCGCCGTCCTCACGCAGAGAAAGGAGTCCCTTCTTGCGCGCGAGGTTCTTGATGGTGCCGGCATCGACGTTCTTGAGGATAAGCTGACGAATCTCATCGTCGATGAGCATCAACTCATAGATGCCCGTACGGCCTTGGTAGCCGGTCATCAGGCATCGCTGGCACCCACGTCCGCGCCAAACGCCCTCTTTCGCGCGAGACGGCTCGATACCGAGGTCAGAGAGTTCCTTGGCCGAGGGCGTGTAGCGCTCCTTACATTCCTGGCAAACCGTGCGCACAAGACGCTGCGCGAGCACGCCGATGAGGGAGCTCGCGACCAGGAAGGGCTCGACACCCATGTCGACGAGCCGCGTGACGGCACCCGCGGAGTCATTGGTGTGGACGGTCGAGAGCACCAGGTGACCGGTGAGAGAAGCCTGAATCGCGATCTCTGCGGTCTCTCGGTCACGGATCTCACCGACCATGATGACATCGGGGTCTTGCCGTAGGAACGACCGTAGACCGCTCGCGAAGCTGAGCTCGATCTTCGGGTTCACCTGCACCTGACCCACGCCCTTTAGCTGGTACTCGACGGGGTCCTCAATGGTGAGGATGTTCAGGTCGGGTCGATTGATTTTAGCCAGGCAGGCGTAAAGGGTCGAGGTCTTGCCGCTGCCCGTCGGACCGGTCACCAAGATGATGCCGTGAGACTTCTCGATCAGCGCATTCATGATCGAGAGATTGCGCGGATTGAAGCCGATGGTGTCGAGGTCCCGGAGCACGCTCGAACGATCCAGGAGACGCATCACGATGCGTTCTCCATAGGTGGTGGGCACCGTCGAGACGCGCACGTCGATATCTTTGCCCGCAACCTTGAGTCGAATGCGCCCGTCTTGGGGTAGGCGCTTCTCGGCGATATTGAGCCCCGCCATGATCTTCACGCGGCTGACGATGGAGCTTTGGAATCGCTTCGGCGGCTTGATGATCTCCCGCAGCACACCGTCGACGCGGAAGCGCACTACCATGTCGCGCTCGAACGGCTCGATATGGATGTCACTGGCGCGGTCTTTCACCGCTTGGCTCATCAGGGAGTTGACGAGGCGAATGATGGGCGCCTCGTCGTCACCGTCCATGTCGAGGAGGTCGACCACCTCGTCTTCGAGTTGGAGTTCGTCCTCGTTACCTTCGAGCGCCTCTACGGCGCTCTCCGCCTGCCGGGTCGCGCGGTCGTAGGCGCTGTTGATAGCGTCGCGGATCGTCTCAGGCCGCGACACGGCGAGTTCAAGTTCGCTGCCGAGGAGCGCACGCAGAGAATCTTGGGTGGTGACGTCGAGGGGATCGCTGGTCGCAACGATCACCACGTTGTCTTCGGTGCGCCCGAGCGGCACGAACTCATTCTGCTTCGCGAAGGTGATCGGCACCTGGCGGATGAGCTCGTCGGGGATGTGGTCACCGTCGATATCCGCGAGGTAGGGAAGCTCGAGTTGGATCGCCAACGCTTCGAGCATCTGGTCGCGGCTGATGGCCTTGAGCTGTACGAGCAGCTCCCCGATACGGCCTCCTCGTTGAGCCTGCAGGTCGAGGGCCTCACCGATCTTCGACGGTGCTACCCCGTATAGCTCGCACACGAGTTCACCGAGAGCGCGCCCGACGAGATCACGCCGCATCTCTGAGCGTGCAGAGGCGAAGGTCGCCGTGCGCTCTGGGGCGCGAGCTACCTGGGTGACCTCTTCCATTTCACCGGCGCTCATTCTTCCCCTCCTGCACTGGACGGGTCTGCGGCGGGCTCTTGGTTGCCATCCGCTGCAGCGTCCGCGGCAGAAGCGTCCGCGGGGGCCTGTTGGGTGTCGCCCGCTGCAGCGTCCGCGGCAGAAGCGGCCGCGGCCGGATCTTCGGTCTCGTCGGCGGAGAGGGGCGTGATCTCGGCGGCCGGCGTGATGACGACGTCACCGGGCAATCCAGGCCCGCCGTTCTCGACTCTTTGGAGTTCATATTTCACGCGGGTACTAAGACGCGCGAAGGGACCCGACTTCTTGTCGTAGTCGATGTATGGATTGTAGTCGCTCGCGATGCCGTAATAGGTGTCGAGAAACTCTTTCCGCTCCTTCAGCTTCCGCTCATAGATTTTCTGAAAATCGTTCTCGGTGCGAACGATATAGGGCGTAAGCACCAAGATCAGGTTGGTCTTGGCGTCGGAGTCGCTCCAGTTCTTGAACAGCCAGCCGATGAGCGGCAGATCGCCAAGGATCGGAATCTTCGATTCCGAGTCACTGGCGCGATCAGCCATCAACCCACCGAGCACCACCGTCTGCTGATCGCGCACCACGACGGTAGTTTTGGCGGTGCGATTCAAGATGATCGGCTGGTTTAGCCCGTTGCCCACGGGAACGCTGCCGCCGAGGTCGCTGACCTCTTGCTCGAGCTCGACACGGATCTCACCGGCATCGTTGACGTGAGGCGTGACAGTGAACTTCAGCTTCACGTCTTCGTAGGCCACCTGTTGCAGCCCACCGAAGAAGCCACCCTGCGCGCCACCGCCGACAGGCGCGATGCCGCGCACCACCGGCACGCGCTGCCCGACGCTGATCTCCGCTTTTTCATTGTCAGTCGTCATGATGTGCGGGGTCGACAGCACGTTGACGTTGGCGTTGGTGGCAAGGGCGTTGAGCACCACCCCGAAAGACGGAACGGGAAAGCCGAAGATCTCTTCAGAGCCGGGCACCGCTGGACCCTGGAAGGCGACGGCACCAAGCAGACTGTCGAGGGCGGTGGAAGCGTCTACGGCTGCGCCGAGCTGCGCGGCGTCGAGGGTGTTGGTATTGAGGCGCTCGAAGAGGGAGCGCGCCGCCAAGGCCTGCGCCGAACTGACGACGAGATTCTTGCCGCCTTCGTTGGCGAGGATGCCGAGGCCGGCACCGTCGAGGCCAGGGATGGTCACCGGAAGACCGGTGTAGGCATCGAGGGCGACGCTTCGGTTCTTGTTGACTCCGACCTCCATGATGGCCGCTTCCACAAAAACCTGCGGCCGGCGGGCATCGAGCTCTTCGATGACCCGCTTGAGCGCCTTATAGTCGCGAGGCGACGACACGATGACGAGAGAGTTGGTCGTCTCGTCGGCGGTGACCTTCACCTCCCCCTCGAAGAGCTCGGCCGATTCCCCACCCGCTCCTTGCGGCGAGCCCCCCTTCTGAGCGGGAGCTTTCTTCTGACCACCTTGAGCAAGAGACGAGAGCGTCGACGCCGCCTTGGTCGCATCGGTGTTGTTGAGTGCGTGCACGAAGATGCGCGTGCCCGTCGAGGTGTCGTCGCTGGGCACGTCGAGGAGATCGATGACCTCCTTCAGGCTAAGGAAGGCCTTCTCCGACGCGATGACGATGAGCTTGTTCGTGCGCTCGTCAGCGATGATCTTATCGATGGAGAGGTCCTCGGCCTCCCCGGCACCGCCATCGCCAGCTTCTCCGTCGCTGCGGGCCTTCGCACGTGCGGCCCGTGCGGCACCAGCCCCAGCGGCCTTGGGGGTCGCGGCCTTGAAGATTTCCTGCAGCTTTTGGCTGATTTGCTGTGCGTCGGCCCAGACGATCTTCACGACGTGCATGCGCGCCGAACTGCCCGAGACATCGATCTTGTTGAGGATCTTCGTCAGCCGCTGGATGTTGGAGGCCGCGTCGGTGATGATGAGCAGGTTGCCTCCGACGAGCTGCAGGTCACCCGACTTCGACATCAGGTTACGAATGAGCGACTGCACCTGATTGCTGTCTGCGTATTTCAACTCGTAGAGCAAGGTGACCTGCGCATCGGTCGACGGCAGCTCGTCGGCGCTTTCGTAGATGGGCAGGTTGGACTTCACCGAATCCTTGCGCTCCACCACCTTCCAGTAGGCGCCAGCAGGCGTCAGCGCCATGTTGTTGGCCTCGAGCGCAGCGAGGAAGGCTGCTTCCGCCTGCGCCACCGTCACAGGCTGGTGACTGATGATGGTGATGTCGCTCTTGCCCTTCACGCTCTCGGAGACGATGAAGTTCTTGCAGGTAAGCTGACTGATGCGTTGCAGCAGCGAATCGATGTTCTCTTTGTCGGCGTTGAACGTGAATGTGCCTTGGGCCGGACGACACTTCTTCGGCTTGCCAGGGGTGGGCACCTCCTCATCGGCCTGCGCGAGCAGCACCTGTGTCGCGTTGGTGTCGAGGCGGGGAGACAGCGTCGACGTTGCCTGCAGGCCCGGAGTTGGCAACGTGGCCGCGAGGGAAACGGAAGACGCGATGCCGAAGAGAACGGCGGGCAATACGGCGTAGTGAGGCTTTGGCATGTTCATGGATTTCACAGGACTAGAGGCAAAGAGACCGAGTGGCGTACGGTGCGAGCACTTTCGCTCGACGGAGAGGGGGCGGCGCGGTCACGGGACCACGTTGTAATTCAAGGTCACCGGCTTTCCCCGTCGCTTCATGTCGACGGTGATCTCCTTGGCGTCTTTCAGCTTTTGGTAAATCTCGAGCGCCTTGTCGGGGCTGTTGATTTCGTACCCGTTGATCCGGCTGATCACGTCACCGTTCTGAATACCGATCTTCGAGTACAGCGAGCCCGGGCGAATGGAGAACAGCTTGAAACCCACGGCCTCTCCGCCCTCGAAAGCGGGAACGATGCGCGCTTGGGTCGCGAGACTCGAAAGGTCACCCAGGGCTTTGTCGATGCCTGCCTGCTCCACCGACCAGCTGGTGTCGCCGGTCTTCTTGATGTGCTGCTCGAGGTCGTCGTTCTTCCCCGACTTCGACTGCCCTTTCTGCTGCTTCTGAGGAGGTGCCTTGGCGACGGTCGCGGCGCCCTTTTTCGACTCCTCACCGAGGGCGAGGTATTCGAAGCGTTCTTGGCTGCGGTTGTAGAAATACACGCGGTCAGCGTCGATCAGTCGGATCTCAGCCACGTCGAGCAGCTGGTTGCACGGCTCGCTGGTGGGTGGCCCCTCGAGGGAAACCTCCCCCTCTGCGGGGGGTGGCGGCGCTGGAGCACAAGGATTGATGGAGTAGAGCTCTGCCTCGCTGCTCTTCCCTCCGGATTCGTCGACGATGGAGGCGAGAGAATAGCTGGGCTCAGAGAAGACCGCCGTGCCCACGAGCCGCGCCCGAAGGTCGCTCGGCTCGGCGCTCGCGAGGTCGTTTTTGGGATCACCCCGGTCAACGCACACACCGTCTTTGCAGAGCCGATCGCCGCAGTCGGCGTCGCTGCGACATGTCGCCGTGGTGGGGGCCTCAGGCGACAAGACCTCTCGCTTCGCGCCGAAGATATTCGCCTCGTTGGCCGCGTCGAAGTTTCGCGCAGGAGCCGCGGGCGCAGGGCGCTCGGCAGGGCGAGTCGTGTCCTCAGACTGCAGGGTGCCCTTCAGGACCCGCTCAAGGCCCACGTTCACGGCGCGGGCGAGCAAAAACGCCGTCAGCGCCAGGAACGCCGCGTGAAAGGCCCAGAAGTGTCGCCTGAAAAGGATCTCCATCCGTCTGCTCCGTGCCGGCGCGGGGCGCTCGAGCCTGCCTCAGCGGGGCAGGAAAGCAAGAGCCGAGCCGGGCATTGGATTCCCAAAACCTGCATGTTGTTCATGGGTTGCAGATCACTGTTGCGGCCAAATCGTGCCACTCTGGCAGAGACGCGGCCCCCCCGGCGACCTGCATGCCAGATTGGCAAAGAACCTGGTGGGGACGGGCCTCCGCCAACGAGTTCTTCGCCACAGCTCGTTCGCCGAACCCTGCTTCGCCTTGGGCTCGCCTATCCCCCCCAGCGGCGGAGCCCCCATAACGGCCAAACGCCCGCAACGGCGCAATCGGCCGGTGCGGGCGCATGAGCCTCGAGGCGGGCCCTGAGCTCGCCGGGCTCAGGGACGGCGACGACGGCGGGGCGGCAGCAGCGCGAGGGCAAAGAACGCGGCACCTGCCGCATCCAGGGGACGGGCGGTGGTGCAACCGCAGCCTTCGTCGACGGTTGGCTCAGGTTCATCGTCCGCGTCTACAGCAGGACCAGCGTCGGTGCCGGTCCCAGCGTCAGGGCTTGTCCCGGCGTCCGGGGGGGTGCCGGTGCCCGCGTCGGGCGTCGCGACTGTGCCTGCATCAGTCCCGGCGCCGGCGTCGGTCTCGGCGCCGGCGTCGGTCTCGGCGCCGGCGTCGGTCTCGGTGCCAGCATCGAGGGTCGTGCCGGCGTCGGTCTCCGTGCCAGCATCTATGTCGGTGCCCGCGTCGACAACCGGGCCTGCATCTGCACCCGGCACGGCGTCGCTGGAGACACAGGTGCCGAAATCACCGGTGGCGAGGTTCTCTCCGACGCACGCGAGCCCCGTGCCACACCGAAAGAGGCTGTCGGAACGACAAGAGGCGCCCGCCCCCACCGCACAGGTACCTGTCGTCACGTCACATGATCCGCCACCGTTGTCAGCACTGGCGCAGTCGAACCCGACGTGCTGGCCAAAGGGGTTGCAGTCGAAGGCCAAGAACGCGTCCCCGACGCAGACGGGTCCAGCGGGGCTCTCATCGCAGCTGCCGACGTTCTCCACACAGCCGCTCTCGACACTGCAGGCGCTGTTCGCTGCGAAGCCGGCGTCGTCTCCGCAAGCGAACGGGATGAGGTCTTCGCCGGCGACGAAGACACACTGGGTTCCGGTCTCGAAGACACACCACGCCCCGAAGCCGTCGAACACGTCACAAGAGCCCGCCTGAATGACGCCGTCGCTGAGCTCGAAGTCTGCGCACGACAGACGGGCGAGATCGCCCTGGGGGTCGGCGCTTGGACACCATATGGCGTCATTGGGCGCGGTGGGGTCACAGACACCGAGCGCATCTATCTGCCCACAACGTTCAGCCTCGCTCCCGGTGGTGGGCAGGGGCTCGCAGACGCCGAGCTCGTCGGGGCTCGTGGTGATGCACTGAAACCCGGCCGCGCAACGGTAGAGGCTGTCAGGGTAGCGAACCTCGTCGAGACAAGCCGCGTCGACCTGCCCCTCACACACCGGGCCGTCATTGGTGTCGCTGCAGGTGGCGCCGAAGGCGCCGCAGTCGCCCCCCAAGGCATCTCGTA
>JBMTAX010000096.1:0-8519 GCA_049429145.1 Myxococcota bacterium | reverse complement strand
TCTCGAGTGAGTTCCTCGAGACTCCCGCGGGCGAAACGAAAACGGCCTACTCCACGCAGTTCCAGGCCGAGACCCACGTCGTCGAGTTCGAGCAGTTCATCGACTATGCCCTCCCACACGCGGGCTGGCAGGGCGAGAGCCTCGGCGCGCCGCCGGGCCAAGTCTGGCGCCAGGGGGAATGCTGCCGCTGCACTCTCGAGCAAACGCCGCACCAGCGGCCATCCTCCGCGAGGGATCTCGACACTGAGCAGCGGCTCTCCACGCGCCATGCCTTGGCGGGCTGTGACGACACCTTGATCGTAAAGAAGCGTGAAGGTGCCCTCGCCGACGGCCTCGATCTCGATTTCGAAGCGCCGGCGCGCGCGAAGTTCCCTCGGGGGACCGAGGTGCTCATCGAGCAAGGGCAAACACTCCGCGGCGAGCGCCTCTGCCAGCGACGCAGGCACGTCAAAGGACGGCATCAGGCCAGCTCGATGACGGGGTGAAAACCAGTCAGCCGCTCCATCTGCTCCCAGCGGCGCACGATCTCCTGCTTCGTGAGTTCATACATCCGCTCGAAGGAGAAGCCCTCGACGACGTAGCTCGCCATGACCGTACCCATGACCATGGCCTGACGAGCCACGCGCTCATCGAGGTCTGCCCCGAAGCGATCGGCCCAGCCGAGGAAACCGCCGGCGAAGGTGTCGCCCGCCCCCGTGGGGTCGAGCACGTCCTCGAGCGGATAGGCTGGCGTGAAGGAGACGTGTTCGCCCCCGAAGTACAACGCGCCGTACTCGCCGCGCTTGATCACGACGGTCTTCACGCCGAGACGCTGGATGGCGCGCGCGGCTTTGACGATGTTGTGCTCGCCAGAGAGCTGCCGCGCCTCGCCATCGTTCAGGAACAGCATATCGACGCGCTCAATGGTCTTCTTGAGCTCGTCGAGTTTTCCCCCGATCCAGAAGTTCATGGTGTCCATGGCCACGAGCTTTGGCCTCTCTACCTGATCGAGCACACGACGTTGAAGCTCAGGATCGATGTTCGCGAGGAAGACGGTCGTTGCCTTGCGATAACTCTCAGGCAGCACGGGGTTGAAGTTCGCGAACACGTTCAAGTCGGTAGCCAACGTCTGCGCTTCGTTGAGGTCGTAGCCATAGCGGCCCTTCCAATGAAAGGTCTTGCCCTCGGCCTCGACGACACCGCTCGTGTCGATACCCCGGCTGTTGAGCCAAGCGAGGTGGTCTTTCGGGAAATCTTCTCCGACGACCGCCACCAGCTTCACATCGGTGAAATGTGACGCGCAGATGGAGAAATAATTGGCCGAACCACCGAGTGCCTTTTCGCGCTTACCAAAGGGGGTCTCGAGAGAATCGAAGGCCATAGACCCGACGACAACAACTGACATGAGGAACTCCGAAGGAAGAAAGACGAAGGTGTTCCGCGACCCGTGTGATCGCGACAGAGAGGTCAGCCGAGGTACTCACCAAACAGCAGCGACGCGACACGACGACGGTCGACAGGGACCGCATCTGGTCGGGTCATGAGGGCGTGCGCTGCCGCTGAATGATACGGGCTCACGCGAGGCACCCCCTCGGCTGCGAGGGCGGCGGCGGTCTTCACTACGACCTCCTGAGCCACGCGGACATTCTGATGCAAGACCGCGAGCACACTCTCCACCGAGACCTCCGCCTCGGCTTGGTGCCAGCAGTCATAATCGGTGACCAGGGCCAACGTGGCATAGGAGAGCCCCGCCTCTCGAGCGAGACGCGCTTCGGGGAGGTTTGTCATGCCGATGACGGAAACTCCCCAGCTTCGATACAAAAGCGACTCTGCGCGAGTCGAGAACGTCGGCCCTTCGATGCACACGTAGGTGCCCCCGTCGTGCACCGCCGGGGCAGGCGTCGCGCGTGCCGCATCGAGCACGATGCCGCGAAGGGCGCCACATACCGGGTCACCGAACCCGACGTGGCCGACGAGGCCGTCACCAAAAAAGGAGCGGGCCCGCCCCACCGTGCGGTCGATGAACTGATCAACGACGACGAGATGACCGGGAGCCAGTTCTTCGCGCAGCGAACCTGTGGCCGACACCGACAGAACGAACTCGCACCCAATGGATTTGAGCGCCCACAGATTGGCCCTGTAGGGCACTTCGCTCGGGGTGTAGCGATGACCTCGCCCATGTCGAGGGAGGAACGCCACGCGAGTACCCTCTAGCGTGCCGAGCACCAAGTCATCAGAGGGCAATCCATAGGGAGTGTCGACGCTGACGGTCTCGACGTCCCGCAGAGACGACATCTCATACAAGCCAGAGCCACCAATGACACCGAGGTGCGCTCGAGGTTCCCGTGTCATCAAGCCTCCTTGTGCCATCGGGTAGCCCATCGTCTCGCAGCGGGAAAGGACCGTAGTGCCCCTGAGCGCGACGAGGAGGATGCCTGGTTCAAGAGACCACCGGCAGCCCAGCACGGGCTTGCTGCAGCTTCTTGGCGCCTAGCATGCCGCAAGCCGCATCGATGTCGAGCCCACGGGTGGTGCGAACGAAAGTGCTGAGGTGGGCGCGTTGCAGCGCATTCTGGAACGCCGCCACACGCTCGTCAGCGGGTCGCGTGAACGAGGAGAGGGGATGGGGGTTGAACGGAATGAGATTCACCTTACACCGAAAGCCCGACAACAGACGCACAAGTCGTCGCGCGTCATCGTCGCTGTCGTTCACACCGGCGAGCATCACATACTCAAAGGTAATCCGTTGCCGGGCCTTGAGCGGTAACTCTCGGCAGGCGTCGAGCAGGTCCTTGATCTTCCACCGTCGATTGACGGGCATCACTTGGTCGCGAACGTCATCGGTGGTCGCGTTTAAGCTGATGGCGATGTGCACGTCGCTGTCCACGCCAAGACGTCGTATCGCAGGCACCAATCCCGACGTCGACACCGTGATGCGACGCGACGACATGTTGCGGCCGTCTTCTGAGGTCAACAAGCGTATCGAACCGAGCACGCCGGCGTAGTTGTGGAGGGGTTCGCCCATGCCCATGTAGATGATGTTGGTGACGGCCCCACGGCGAATCCCATCGCTCTCGACGAGAACACCCGCCGCGCGAAGATCATGTTCCACAGCGTAGAGCTGTCCTACTATTTCGCCTGGGGACAGATGACGTCGCAGCTTGAGCGCAGCGGTCGCACAGAAGGTGCACGCCATAGCGCACCCCACCTGGCTCGAGACGCAGAGGGCGTTGCGCCCAGGGCCAGAGGCGTCGGGGATATAAACGCTCTCTATGACGTGACCATCAAAGGTCGTGAGCTGGTATTTGCGTGTCCCATCACGAGCGACCCGAACGTCCGTGACCTCGGGGCGGCTGAGGGTGGCTACCGAGGCGAGGCGCTCCCGCAGGCCTTTTTTGAGGTCCGTCATATCCTCGAAAGACGAGACTTGCCGCGCGTGCAGCGCGCGGAAGATTTGGCGGGCACGGAAGGGCTTCTCCTCGAGCTCCGTCGCGAACGCGCCCAAGGCCTCGGGCAGCAGACTCAGGAGGTCCACGCGGCCATCAGGAAAAGTCCAGCGGCGCGCGATGGCATCGGCGCGCTCTGCGGCGGCGTCCATGGGAACGGAGGGATCGGGTTGCATCCCGCGGGTGTAGCGGGGGAAGTCGAGGGGGCAAAGGGCCTTCGGAGACCCCCCGCCTCGTGCGGGGCGACCTAAAAGGTGAACAACGACTCCACACGAGCCCCGTGCAAGCGCGCCCTACCCCGAAGTTCCAGGAGTTCGATGGCAAAGCAGTAGCCTGCCACTTTGCCCCCGACCCGCTCCACCAGGGTCGCCGCGGCCGAGGCCGTCCCCCCCGTCGCTAGGAGGTCATCACAAAGCAGGACACGTCGATCCCGGCAGGAGTCGATATGAATCTCGAGGGTATCGGTACCGTACTCGAGGCCGTAGCTGACGCTCTCGGTCTTGAACGGAAGTTTCCCGGGCTTGCGGATGGGGACGAAGCCCGCGCCTAGTCGCTGAGCGAGGAGCGCGCCGAAAATGAAACCCCTGCTCTCGATGCCGGCGACCAACTCGACGCTGCCCTGCCAGGGGGTCTCAAGGCGCTCCATCACGAGCGCTAAGGCTGCCGGGTCTTGCAGCAGCGGCGTGATGTCGCGGAACAGCACGCCTTGTTTCGGGAAGTTTGGGATCTCGCGGATAAGTCTTCTTGCTTGACGCAAAGGCTCAGGCAGTGGCGGCTGGGTTGTCACAGATGGCATGAGTCGACACCCTAGGGAGGAGGAAGATGCAACAGCGGGTCGACAGGGGATCGACCCGAACGAACTTCGAAGTGCAATTGGGGAGACTCGGCCTCGCCCGTTTCGCCCACATAAGCGATGCGCTGGCGTTGCTGCACCCGTTGGCCCTCGCGGACCTGCACGCGCTCCAGATGAGCGTACACCGTGACCATGTCCTCCGGGTGCGAGAGGACCACCATCCTGCCAAAGCCCTCCTCCTCGCCGACGTACACGACGAGACCTGCCGCCGCTGCATGTACGGGGGTGTCTCGCGGCGCCGCCAGCAGGAGCCCCTCGTACGGGAGGGTTCCTTGCGGCGTGAACTCCCGCAACAACACGCCCTGCTCCAGAGGCCAGGTGAGGGAGGAAGACCCCGCCGTCTCCACTGACGAGACCTGTGTGTCCGGCTCGGACGACGAGCTTGAGGACACGCTCACCGCCGGCAGGAAAAGGCGCTGCCCTGCGCGAAGGACATCAGCCTCGGCGAGCCCATTGACCTCGGCAATCTCCGCGACACTCAGCCCGTAACGCTTAGACAAGCGCCACAGCGTCTCCCCTGGCGCGACCTCGTGCCAAACCCCAGGCACCTCTGCGGGCGGGGCGCGCTCCGTAGGGAGGGGTATGGGCGTCGGCTCGCCGCGGGTCGCGCACCCCCCCCCTGTGAGGCAAACCACGACCAGGGCCGTAACACCTACCGGCCCCGGGGGGACTCTTGCACGCGTCGCCTGCGAAGTGTCACTGCGGCAGGAGCCATCGCGCATCGCCCCGCTCCTCGAACGCCACGCAGAGGAAACAAGAAGAGCCTCTACTCAGGTAGAGGCTCTTCTTCGGTCTGCTGGTCGGAGCGACAGGATTTGAACCTGCGACCCCTTGACCCCCAGTCAAGTGCGCTACCAAACTGCGCCACGCTCCGGCGACCTCGGGTAGAGAACCAGGGATGGCGCGACCTGTCAACGCCGTCTTGTGATAAACCGCGATTCGGTGTGGAAAACAGACACCCCGAGGAAACCTCCGATGCCCCGACGGTCCCATGCCCCACGCCGCGCCTACAGCCGAAACTCCACCCTTGTGTTGGTCCTGTTGGCTGTCGTCGGCACCTACGTCAGCATTGTCTGGTTGTCGCCGCGTGTGGAGACGTACCGCTTCCAGAGCGCCATGAAGCGGATCTGCACCAGCTACATGAACGCCCATTTCTTTGGTGAGGGACACACCAACTGGAAGAAAGAGTGGGAAGAGGAGCGGCGTAAGCTGCGCCTGCCCCTCCAAGACGACCAATGGGATTTCTCCGTCGACAAAAACTGCGATCGCAAGGGCGGCTGCACCTGCACCGCGCTCGCAGCGTTCGAACTCGTCACCCCGTGGTACCTGCTCGAAGACTATTTCGACATTCCGTCCTATCGTTCCATCCATGAGATCGACGTCGACGTCGAGTACCGCACCACCTACTGATTGATGGAGGCGCTTGTGCCCACGCGCCTTTTCGACGCCGCAGTCATCGAAGGTCACATCGCAAAGCTCGCGGAGGACATTCACCGTCGTTATCGCGAGGAGCAGGAGAACTCCCTCGACCTTTTGCCTGGTGAGCTTTGCCTCGTCGGCATTCGCACGGGCGGTGCTGTGCTCGCTGCGCGCCTCGCCGACCGTCTTGCGGCGTTCACCGTTCGCCCCCCGCTGGGCATCCTCGATATCACGCTGTACCGCGATGATGTGCTGCTCGGTCCGAACCCCGTGCCCGTGCTGCGGGGGAGCGACATCCCGTTCGACCTCCATCGCCGATACGTTGTCC
The DNA here is from genome assembly GCA_049429145.1 of Myxococcota bacterium. Lineage (GTDB taxonomy): Bacteria > Myxococcota > UBA727 > UBA727 > CAYLZW01 > JBMTAX01. Next base: position 2,494 of record JBMTAX010000096.1, on the reverse strand, counting down.
TCGTCGACGATGTGTTATTCACCGGCCGCACCGTGCGCGCCGCGCTAGATGCCCTGCTCGACCTCGGACGGCCTGGCTGTGTACGGCTCGCAGTGCTGGTGGATCGGGGTTTGCGAGAGTTGCCGATTTGTGCCGATTTCGTGGCGGCGCGGTTACAGACCCGGCTCGGTGACCGCGTGGCGGTGCGCCTCGATGAGGGCAACCCTGCGAACGATGAGGTGACCTTGGTGCCTGCCCTTCTTGGGCCGTCGAGCGAGGCGACGTGACGAACACTGTAGACAACGACGCTATCCCCACTCCCAGGACCCTCGCCCAGCCTCATCTGCTTGGGATCGATGGCCTCTCGAAAGAGGAGCTTGTGCTGCTCCTCGAGACCGCGTGGCGCTTCAAAGAGGTGAACGCTCGGGCGGTGAAGAAAGTGCCGGCCCTGCGCGGTCTCACCGTGGTGAACCTGTTCTTCGAAGCATCGACGCGCACGCGCCTGAGTTTCGAACTCGCCGCAAAACGTCTCTCGGCCGACGTCGTGAACTTCACTGGTGCATCCTCTTCGCTCGTCAAGGGCGAGACGCTCCTCGATACGGCGCGGGTCATGAACGCATATGGGCCCGACCTCGTCGTTGTGAGGCACGCTGCCGCAGGGGCACCGCAGCTGCTCACCTCCGTCATGGACGGCGCGATCTTGAACGCTGGGGATGGCGCCCATGAGCATCCCACGCAGGCGCTGCTCGACGCCTTCACCCTACTCGAGCGCTTCGGTCGCACGCCTGCGGAAGGTCTTCACGGCAAGCGCATCGCCATCATCGGGGACATCACCCACAGCCGTGTGGCGCGCTCGAATCTCCTCGCGCTGCCCCTGCTCGGCGCCGAGGTCAGGGTCGCAGGCCCGGCGACCATGCTGCCCGTCGGCCTCTCCCAGTATGGCGTCGCGGTCACGCCCCACGTCGACGAGGCCCTCGATGGTGTCGACGCCGTGATGATGTTGCGCATCCAAAAAGAGCGAATGAAAGGGCCGCTCATGCCCTCTGACCGCGAGTACGCCCGGTGTTTCGGCCTGACGAAGGATCGTGCAGCACGCCTGCGGAAAGATGCCCTCGTGTTGCATCCCGGGCCCATGAACAGGGGCGTCGAGATCGCCTCTGAAGTGGCCGACAGTGAACGCAGCGTCGTCCTAGAACAGGCGGGTAATGGGCTTGCTGTGCGGATGGCAGCGCTCTATCTGCTTGCCATCGGGCGCCGTTCCTTCGAGGGAGGTTGGTTGTGAGCACCCTCGTCATTCGCGACGGCAGGGTCATCTGCCCCGCCACCTCCCATGATGCAGACGCCACCCTCATCGTCCGCGCGGGCACCATCGCAGAGCGACTTCCCAAGGGAGCACCCACCCCGCACGACGCCACCGTCATCGACGCCACGGGCTGCTGGGTCATGCCGGGGGGCGTGGACCTTTGCTGTTACATACGATCTCCCGGTGCAGAAGAAGAGGAATCCCTCGCCGCGACCTTGCACGGGGCCTTGCGAGGGGGCGTCACATCCGTCCTCGCGATGCCGTCGACCCGGCCGCCGACCGATGGGGCCGACGATGTCACCGAGCGACTCGCGAGTGCCGCGGGACTTGGCGGCGCCCGCTTGCTTGTCGCTGGCGCGCTGAGCGTGGGGCGAGAGGGGACTGACCTTGCCGAGATAGGTGAGATGACTCGCGCCGGAGCCCTCGCCTTCACCGACGCACCCGACGGTGTGAGGAATCCAGAGCTGCTACGGCGGGCGATGGAGTACGCCAAGGGCTTTGAGCGCCCTGTCATTGCGACGTCGCTCTGCCCCGCACTGAAAGGCCACGGAGTCATCCACGAGAGTCCTCTGGCCACACGGCTTGGACTACCCGGCGTTCCCGAAGCCGCCGAGACCACCCACGTGGCGCGCAACCTCGAGCTGTGTCGCCTGACCGGGGCCCGTACCCACCTCGGCCCCCTGTCCACTAGCCGCGCCCTGCGTATGGTCGCTGCCGCCGTCGACGAAGGGTTGCCCGTCAGTGCCGAGGTCCACCCCTATCACCTCCTACTTGACGAGAATGTGCACCGCGAGCGCCCCTACGACACGTCATTGCACTTGGTACCTCCCCTGCGCAGCGACGACGACAGAGCCGCTCTCATCGCGGCAGTCGAAGCTGGCCTGCTCTCCGTAGCCTCGGGCCACGCCCCGGTGGGCAGAGAGGGCAAGGAGCTCGAGTTTGCTTGGTCGACGCCGGGCGCGATCAGCCTCCCCTTTCTCCTACCGCTGTTGCTTGAGGTCCCCGGGCTGTCGCCACTCGCCATCGCCCGCGCCACGTCCCAGCACCCGGCTGCGTTTTTGGGCCTCGACTCGCAGGGGACACTTCACATCGGGGCCCGAGCCGACATCGTCGTCATCGATCCGAACTCCCCCTGTGAGGTCGCCACCGTCTTGCGCGACGGCGCGGAAAATACCCCCTGGCGACACCGCTCCTTGCGAGGCAGCGTCCGCG
>JBMTAX010000095.1:0-8560 GCA_049429145.1 Myxococcota bacterium | reverse complement strand
TCAGCGAACTGTCCCCGATGAGAGTGCGCCACCCATCCGACGTGGTGAAGGTCGGTGACACCGTCACGGTGCGTGTGCTCGAGTTCGACCTCGAGCGAAGACGCCTTTCGTTGTCCCTGCGAGAGCGACGCACACCCGACGCCATGCCTGCGCGCGGGATGCGCAGCCTCGCGACGGTCGACCGTCATGAGAGCTTCGGCGTCTTTGTGGTCCTCGAGGGTGGTGGGCCTGCACTCCTCCCTGCTGCCGAGACTGACACGCCACAAGGCGCCGACCTGCGCCGGGCGCTGCCGAAGGGCGCCCAGGTCGAAGTGATGGTCATCGACGTCGACGACCGGGGTCGCGTGAAGGTCTCCCAGAAGGCCATCGGGCGCGCCGAAGAAGAGGCGGCGCTCCAAGAGCACCAGGCCAAGGGAGCGCCAGCGGGCAAGGGAGGCTTCGGCACCTTCGCCGACCTGCTCAAGAAAGCCCGCTGACCCTTTGGCTCGTGCCCGGTCGAGACGCCAAAGACGAGTGCGAATCCCGCCGACGGCACCACGGGTGACGACCCTGCGCGGGGAGCGTTGCGCTCGTCACCTGCACGGGGAGGTGCCACAATGGCGGGATGTCGCAGCTTGGCCCTGAACCTCCACGGCTGATGGGTCTGCTCGCCCTCGCGTGGCCCGTCGTCGTGTCGCGCTCTTCGCAGGTGGTGGTGGGCTTCTCTGACGCCGTCATGGTGGCGACCCTCGGCGAGGAATCCCTCGCCGCCACCACCACCGGAAGTTTCAACGCCTTCTTGCTCTTCATCCTCCCCATGGGGACGACGTTCATTGTCTCGAGCTTCTCGTCGCAGCTCTTTGGTCGGGGCCGCATCGAGGCAGCCCGCCGATACGCACTCTACGCCCTCGGCTTTGCGGCATTGACGGGCCTTCTGCTCGCTGTGGGCCGTGGCCTCGTGCCCGCACTCCTCGCTCCGTTCGATTACGCACCACGGGTGCGCGAGCTGATGAGCACGTATTTGAGCATCCGTCTTTTCGCGGCCTTTGGGGCCATCGGACTCGAGGCGCTGGCGAACTTTTATGCAGGCCTCGGCAATACGCGGCTCCCCATGTTGGCGAACGTCCTCGCTATGGGGTCCAACGTCGCCCTCAATTGGATGCTCATCTTCGGGTACCTCGGCGCCCCCGCCATGGGGGTCGCGGGCGCCGCGTGGGCCAGCGTGTTCTCGACGACGGGCGCATTCCTTCTGCTTCTCTTTTGCTTCCTGCGCCGCGTGGGCCAGCCCACAGATGCAACGCCAGACGCCGACACAAAGCCCCGCTACCTGCGCGAAATCGGACGCATGCTGCGCTTCGGTCTGCCGTCAGGCATCAATTGGTTTCTCGAGATGGGCGCCTTTATGTTCTTCATGAACGTGGTGGTGGCGGGTCTTGGCACCACTGCCCTCGCTGCCATGAATGCAGTCATTCAGGTGAACTCGGTCTCTTTCATGCCGGCCTTTGGACTCGCGTCGGCGGGCGCCGTCTTGTTTGGCCAAAATCTCGGTCGGGGCATCCAGGGATATGCCGTACGGGCCATGTGGCTCACCCTTGGCTGCGCCGCGACTTGGCAGTGCGCTGTCGGGCTGAGTTACCTGCTTCTACCAGGGGTCATCATGGGTGCCTTCGCGGCGCCAGAAGCGACAGAGTTCCTGGCCATAGGGGCACGCATCTTGGCGCTCAGTGCGGCGTGGCAATTGTTCGATGCTGTCGCCAATGTCCTCGCCGAATCGCTGCGCGCGGCAGGTGACACCGCGTGGACCTTATGGGCACGCATCGCCATTGCGTGGGGCTTCTTCGTGCCTGCCTCGCTCTATACGGTGCGCACTCTCGAAGGGGGTGTGGTGGCCGCGGTCATCTGCCTCGGTGCTTATTTGGGTCTGCTCTCGGCCGCCATGGCCTATCGCTTTCACAGCGGCCGCTGGAAAGAAATGAACCTCCTCGAGGACGAGATTGTACCCATGTGAGTCCTGCGCGAGGTGCAGGCGTGCGGCTCCTCTTGGGTAGTGCCTGGGATTGGCTTCAGGGCGTGTAAGGCCCTGGCTGGGCGTCATAGTCGGATGCCCATGTGGCCACCAGGTGTTGAAAGTCGGTCACCTGCACGAGCCCCTGCTCCACGAGGGGCAATAAAGGCTCGAAGTGCTTCTCTGAAACCGCTTCGGGTCCGCCCGGGAGATCGTATTCGGCAGGGGGAATGTTCCAATAGGCCGTCAACAGGGTCGATGGTGGCACGGTGCCGCTTTCATACAAAGCGATGAGGTCTGACACCCCATCGACGTCGTCTTTCCACGCGCCTACCGCGATGATGTTTCCGGCCGGGTCATCCTCGAAAAAGTGATCCCGGTCGCGCGGTCGCCACACGCCGCTCACGTCAGGGTCGTTGACGTGGTTTGGCGTTCCTGCGCCGATCAGGATGTCACCACGCCAGAGGTGCTCGGGGAAACGCGAGCCTGGCTGAGGAGTGCGGAAGCGGTCCCACTCCTGAAATTGCGGAAGACTTGGATCCCAAATGTGACCGCCGATGACGGTGCTGCCGCCGACGCCAAGCTGCTCGAGCAGATAGGCCACATCGGTGTAGTTATAGGCGCCGCTCTCGTGGGCATGCGGGTCGATGGTGACTCCCAGGTCTTCGTGGAGGTAGCGATAGAGATTCTTGCCATTGCTGCTGTCGAGCAGAGTTCCCTCCTCGTAGAGAAGGCTCGCTTCCAGAATCTTCCAGTCCGGCTGCAAGACGAAGGGGAGGCCCAGCGCCTGTGCTCGGGACGCTACCTCGATGAGGTTCGTGCGCAGCCGGTCATAGGCTTGTCGGTTGGTGGGAGTACCAAGGGGCCCAGGTGGGGTGTTGTCCTCGATATGGGTGAAGAGGGTCACAAAGACCACCCCTGATTGTGGTGTCGAGCCCGTGTTCGCTTGGGCGTTGTCGTTGTCGTTGTCGTTGTCGTTGTCGTCATCCGTGACGAGCGCATCAGCGGGCTTCTCCTCTTCCGCGACGCCGCCGTCGGACTTGTCTTGCGGCGTGATTGCGTCACAACCTGTCGTGACAGCGAAGCCGGCGCAGAGAACCTGTACGCAGAACAGTTTCGAGTAAAAATGGTTGCTCATTCGCGCACTCTCCTGCGAGGCGTCACGCCTTCGTGGCTGTCCAGCGACCTCTTTTTCACAGTCCAAGACCATGGCCGATTGACCACGTTCTGCGCAAGTCACCCCTTCATCTGATGATGTGCGTAGTCGATTGACGTCTGAAACAACTGGAGTCGCAGCGAGATGACCGAGTTTTCTCGTCGACATGTTTCGCTCAGCTCATGGTTCTTGCTGCAGCGATTGGGCGGCTGAGCCACTCCGTGCGAAGAATCGAGTACACCGCCATGTCCCAGTAACGTTCGCGATGAAAAAGAGCGGCCCGCAAGACCCCCTCGCGCTGCATGCCGAGCTTCTCCATCACCCGCGCGCTCGCCTTGTTCTCGACCTTGCACCGCGCCTGCACCCTCTCGGTGGGGAAATGCGCGAAGACGAAATCGAGCACCGCGGCGGAGGTTTCCACAATGATGCCCCTCCCCCAGAGCGATTGGGCCAGCGCATAGGCGAGTTCCATAGTTCGCATATCGGGGGTGACACGGAAGCAGCCCACCGTCCCCACCACGAGCTGTTGTCCTCGGTGGACGATTCCCAGAGGGTCGGGCAATCCCTGTGCGTAACGGGGAAAGGCATAGCTTTGCACGAACGCTACGGCGTCCTCGACATGGTTATGGGGTTCCCAGGCGGTGTAACGGCTCACCTCTGGATCGGAAGCGTAGGCGAAGATCGCGGGAGCATCGCTGTGTTCCAAAGGTCGAAGACGGAATCGCTCGGTATAAAGAAGTGGGGCGTTCATTGGGTCTAGACCTCCCGGACATTTCGCCACTCGGGTGACGACGTGCCATCAAATGCGGCGACTGCGGGTTTATATGCCAGTGCGGCAGAGCCGGGCTAGAGACGTCCGTAAATCAGCGTTCTCCCCCCGCTGACCAATGGTCTGGGGAAAGGAATATGGGCCCGGTTCCCGTCCGCTCCCGAGAACTCTCGATGCGGAACGACAGGGTGCCGCCCCGTTCGCTGGAGCGGGGATCACCCGTGGCGCATTCCCGGATTTTCCCTCGACTGATCCACCCGCTTTGCCTCGCGCAGCGCTCTGATGCCCAGCGTCTCTCCCCGGACGATGGCCTTGCTGCGGTGTCGAGAGCGCGCGAACTCCAACTCGGCCGCGGCCACTTTTGAAGGAGGCTGGACCCCCAAATGTCGATACAGGCATCGCGGGTGCAGGCCTCGGCTGCTCCGGGATTTCCGATAGCCGATTGGAGTCACCGCTTTCGTCGCTTCTCGTCAGCAGCGAATGCGGAGATTATCAGGATCGTAGAGAGGTCGGCGCGATACGCGGGCGGGTACCCGACGCCCACCGACGTCGACCTCAAATGTACCTTTTTCGATCCATTCCTCATCGAGGGGTTGGTCTGCCTCGAGCATCGCAAGCCCTACGGCACCACCGAGGGTAAAGCCATAAGAAGCGGAGCGAATGTAGCCCACCGCTACGCCATTGCGGTGCACCACCTCGGCATGGAACAGCAGCGGCTCGCTGTCTTCCAGGAGGATCTGAAGCAACTGCCTGTGAGGTAGGCCGCGTGCCCTTTGCTGCAGCACCGCTTCACGGCCGAGAAATCCCCCCTCTTTGCGCAATGCCAGAAAGCTGCCAAACCCGACCTCGAGAGGAGTATCGGTATTGTCGATATCGTGGCCGTAGTCTCGGTACGCCTTTTCCAGGCGAAGGCTCGAGAGCGCCTTTAGTCCCGCATGCACGATACCTAGCTTACGGCCTGCATCCATGATGCGCTCATACACGTGCACCGCCTGCTCAGTGGGAATGTACAGCTCGTAGCCAAGCTCGCCGAGGTAAGTGATGCGCGCGACGAGAACTCGAGCGTAGCCGATATCGACCTCACGTACCGCGCGGAAGGGGAAGGCCTCGTGGCTCACGTCTACAGAGGTCAACTGCTGCAGCAAAGAGCGACTCAGGGGCCCTTGTACGTTGAGTTGCGCATAGCCAGACGTCACGTCAACGGCCACCGCTGCAGCATCCCGTGGTTTATGGCGACGCCACCACGAGAGCACATGCCGTCGGGCATTGTCAGAGGCCGTCACCATGAACCGATCCTCGGCAAGCTTCGTTACGGTGACGTCGGCCTCTAGAGTCCCGCGCTCGTTCAGCCATTGGGTATACGTGATCTTGCCGGTGTCCCCATCGACACGCTGCGTGCAGAGCCAGTCAAGCGCTCGACCCGCCCCCGCGCCCTCGACGTGAATCTTCGTCATGAAGGACATATCCATAACGATGACGCCCTCGCGTGCCGCCTGGTGCTCCTTCTGCCAATGGGAGAACCACGGGGGCCGCCCCCAGCCAAGAGGGCCCGGCACGGGCGTAGCACCTTCACCGGCAAACCAATCTGCGGCCTCCCAGCCGCTCACATCGCGAAAATGCGCCCCCTGCTCGACGAGCTTATTGTGCAAGGGTGAGCGTCGATTTCCCCTGGCCGATGCAGTTTCTCGCCATGGGTAATGACATTGATAGACGAGACCCAAGGACTCTACGGCACGCGTACTGCGGTACTGAGGATTCATCTGGTAGGGTTCGAAGCGGTCAAGCTGATAGCCCGTGACATCGACGTCCGGGTAACCGCTCAGCATCCAATGGGCCATGACCCGTCCGATGCCTCCCCCGGTCAGAATTCCAATGGAGTTCAGACCTGCTGCGATGAAATAGTTCCGCAGCTCTGGCGACTCCCCGAGGCAGGGTCGCATATCCGGCGTAAACGATTCTGGTCCACAAAAGAGCTTCTTGACCCCGAGCTCCAGCGACAGCGGAACCCGCTGCATGGCGCGCTCGATCCAAGGAGCCATTCGTTCCCAATCAGGGGCAATTTCCCCAAAAGCAAAATCTTCCGGAATGCCGTTTACTTTCCACGGCGCACAAATCGGCTCAAAGAGACCGATCATGAGACCGCCACCCTCTTCCCGATAGTACCCATGAGATCCAGGGTCTTCCAACACAGGCCATGACTTCGAAATCGAGTCGTGCGGCTCGGTCAGCAAATAGTAGTGCTCTGCTGCCTGCAGCGGCACCACGACTCCCTCCTGCTCAGCGAGCTGTCGCCCCCAAGCCCCAGCACAATTGATGACAAGCTCGGCCTCGACGTCCCCGTGGGGAGTGCGCACCCCTGACACGGCGCCGTTACGCCTGAGCAGGCCGGTGACAGCGACGCCCTCGACGAAGGTCGCGCCGCGCATTTTTGCACCCTTTGCGAGGGCCATGGTGACGTCGACGGGGTCTACCCGACCATCCTCTTTCACATAGAAGCCGGCGAGGAGGTCATCGACCTTCGCCAAGGGGAATAGCTCCCTGACCTCAAGAGGGGAGATCTCCTGCACGTCGACGCCGAGATGACGATTGAATGCGGAGACACGACGATATTCCTCGAGTCGGTCCCTATCCGCAGCGACCTCGATGAAGCCGATGGGGCGAAAGCCTGTGGCTTGGCCAGTCTCCTCTTCGAGGCGGGCATAGAGGTCACGGGTGTATTTGCGCAGCTCCGTCGAGGTCTCCGAGGTGGAGCCGAAGGTCACCATCAGTCCCGCGGAGTGCCACGTGGTGCCCGCCGTGAGGCGATGGCGCTCGAGCAGCAGAACATCCCGGCAGCCCATTTGGGTGAGATGATAGGCGGTGGAACAGCCGATCACACCGCCGCCGATGATGACAACGCGGGTATATTTCGGAAGAGCGCGTTCGTGCATAGTTGCCTCTGCAGACGAATCCATCACGGCGAAGTGACGACGTCATGCAACAGGCTACCTCAAACGGCTCGTGCAAGATCAGGCGGCGCCGGTTCAGACGGGACGCTCCAGCCTGCCGTCAGCGTGTTTCGCGAAGCGGCCTTCTCGCTCGTGCACCGGATCGGGTCGTCGCCAAGGCCAGCCCCCGAACCGGGTGCGACGGAAATCGGCGTAGGCCTGCTCGATCTCTTGTTCGCTATTCATCACGAAAGGACCCCGCTTCACGACAGGCTCGCCGATGGGTCGCCCCTGCAGGAGCAGGAGCTCCAGGTCAGAGCTGCTGGCCAACACAGAGGTCTCGTGGTCGCCCCGGAGCTCGAGAGCCTGACCTCCGGCGTAATTTCCCCCATCGATGTCCACGCCATCACCTCGGAACACATAGAGCATGCGACGCGAGCCTTTTTGCGCAGCAGGGAGGATGAAGCTGGCACCGCTATCGAGCTGTAGAGTCCAGATGGCGACGTCGCTGTCGGCGTGGGCGGCCCAGGAGCGAGGGGGAGGCGCAGGCGCTTTTATGTGTCCCCATGCACCCGCGATGATGGTGACCCGAGCGCGCCTTCCCTGCTCATCCGTTTGCTCGACCTTCGGGACCGAATCGCTCCAAAACATAGAGAAATGAGGCTCTGCGAATTTGTCCACACTCGGCAGGTTCAACCACAGCTGAAAGAGCTCGACGGGGTTCGGCTGTTCCTCGGAGAGCAGAGGAAACATCTCGGCGTGCAAGATACCGCTGCCCGTCGTCAACCATTGCACGTCACCGTGGCCGTAACGCGCCGTGGCGCCGAGGGAATCGGAGTGGTCAAGGAGACCTCGGCGCACCACGGTTACCGTCTCGAAACCCCGGTGGGGATGTTGCGGAAATCCGGGCACGACGTCGCCATGGTACATGCTCCAGCCGTCGAGACCTGAGAAGTCCATGCCGAGTCGTCGCCCGAGCAGGGACGTGGCGGGGCCAAGTCGCTCGTTGCCCGCTGGGTACGCGTCGTTGTGGTGAACGCAGAAGAGAAAGGGATCGATGGTTGGCCACGGGGGCTCCCCGAGGGGAAGGGCGCGAAGGACGGTGGGATCTCTTCGTTCGGTGACCGCAGCGTCATCCCGGGAGGAGCGACCGCAGGCGACAGCGAGCGAGGCGCCGGTGGCTGCGAGCCCACTGAGGATGACCCGTCGATTCATGGCGCTCATGGCAGAAACCCTCCCGTCGTGGGATGCCACAACCTGGACAAAGGTGACACGGTTCCGCATCGGGTGCGATGCAGGAGCGAGGGAAGCAGGCCCGGGGTTGTCTTTTTCCCCCCGGGCTCGGCTACAAAGAGAGCGATGAATTTTCCGCTCCCCTGCTCCATCGACGACGTGATCTCCGTGCAGGTCCTCGAGGGGTCTCGCGCGTCCTCCGCCCGCGCCCCGCAACTGCTGATCGAGGTGCCCCACGGTGCCGACGAGGTGGATCACTACGAAAAATTACGGTCGAAGCTAGTGGGCGCGCTGCCGGAGCACCTCGAGGAATTCTTTTTCGTCAATACCGACGTCGGTGCACATGCGTTGGGCTTACGTCTCGGCGAGCTGCTCGTCGAGCGGTTGCCCACTGTACGGGTACTGCTCTTGCGCAGCCTCGTGCCGAGGACGTTCATCGACTGCAACCGCCCGGCAGATTTCACAGGGGGCGCACTGTCTCAAGGCGGGCT
>JBMTAX010000094.1:0-8588 GCA_049429145.1 Myxococcota bacterium | reverse complement strand
TCGAGGGACCGCCCCCACAATGTTTGGACGCCGCCACCATCCACCGCATCTCCCCACGAGGTGGATTCGTACGGTTAAGGGGCACTGCTGCGAGCCCCATGCCGAAGCAGCGGGGGCAGCCCCCCCCGACGGGGGCTTCCCCCGCTGTGCTTTGAGACGGTGGTCAATTATGACTTCTTGAACAGTTGCTCGAGCCGACGCTTCGCCTCTTCCTGTGGGGAAAGCGCCGCCCCGTCGTCCGACTGCGCCGCGGGCCCGGCCTTCCCGCCGAAGAGAGCCTCGAGCTTCGCCCTCGCCTCAGCAGTGGCGTCGGGGGTCTCCGAAGGTGCGCGGGGGCGAAAGTACTCGCAGAGGTTTCTTCGGTCCTTTGCTGCGACGTACTCGGCCTCGGTCTCACGACACTCGTTCTCCACGTACCGGTCGTGAAAGCGGCAGATGAGGCAAACGTGCAAATCGGCTGCGCAGCGTGCGCATTCTTCGCGAAAACCGAGTGCGCCCTCGAAGGCATGAGGAGTTTTGCAGGCTGGACAGTAGACGACGGTTGGCATCGATTCTCCGTGGGCTCAGGCACCTTTTGGGCGTCGACGGGCACCTCGGCGTAGCGGGATGAGCGAGGACGACGCTGTAGACCCAGCGGGAACGCGCCCTCGATCGCGCGCGAGCTCATCGAGTGCACGCATGAAGGGGGCCCCGAACAAATGGACCAGAGTACTGCGATGGTCGTCGTAAAATGGTGGCGCTACCGGAGCCTTTCGCCCGAAGGTCTTCTCCCCCCACAGGCATGGAAGGTTGTCGTAACTGGTGAAGCCCACGAGGTCACTGTTCTCATCATCGATCACCGTGATGAGCCAAGTGCCATCCTGGAGATCTTGGACCAACAGTGGGAAGAGGAAGCAGAGCTTCGGCTTCACCTCGAAGACGTCGAGGCCCTCGGCGAGGGCGTAACCATGCACACCACACTGAATGGCGCCCCGCTCATCGAGGAAACTGAACGCGCAGCGTCGGTTTCGCTTGCCGAGGACCTGTACGAATGGATTGTCGCTGCCCTCGGTGATGACGTCTTGCAACGTTGGGTTTTTATGGGCCCATCCGGCGTCATGCGCTGCGAGGAAACGAGAGATACCGGAGAAGTGACGCTCGAGGACGCGAACCTCCCTCGTCGTCAACTCGACTTGGAACTCTGCGCAACAAGACTCTTGTCCGCGGCGCCGAAGTCCAGGAGAGCAGACAGCAGGGTCGCAGCGAAACACCCGGTCGATCACGTTTGGCGCATCGACCCAGACGTCCTTCACGCGCACCAAGTCCCCTCTCGTTTGCTTGCGAGCAACGTAGGCGCGCCATGGCTCTTGGTAAGCCTCGATCATCCACCGGTCGACGCTGCGGCGCAGGCTCATGGAACGTCCGCCGGGGCGAGCACCCGAGGCAGCGCCGCGTCGACGGGGTACCACGCTCCGCCGTCACCGCGGGCCTCTCCCGCCACGACGCAGAGACCACGCGCACGTGCCAGTACATCAGCGCCGGCGAGCAGCAGCAAAAGCGACCACCCTGCGCGACGTGACCCCCAACCCTCAAGGGGGCCGAGCCGCATAGAAAGAGTTGCCTTGGAATCAGGACGCAGCGAGTGAAGCACGAGCTCGCTCGCGTCGATGAGCCGAGCGATGGCGAGACAGTATTCCGTGAGAAGAGAGAGCGTGCCGACAGCGTCCTCCTGGGCACCCACCAAGGGCACGTTACCCTCGGCCCCGTCGGCGACGAGGCCAAAACGGAGTTCCAACCAGCGAAGCGGCACGCCCTCGCCGGGGGGCTCGTGCGCGGGCCTTCCGATGGCCATCGGGAGCAGCAGATCGGGGCTTTCAAGAATGGCGCCTCGTCGCCACTCACCGCCCCCCTCTGGGAAAGTCAGCGAACGTGTCTCCCGAGGCGTGAGCACCGAGAGAAGTGCCCCTCGTTCCCGAGGGAGGAACCATTGTAACAGGCTCACGTCGTCGTTCCTTTCACCTTCTGCAGGGGGGTACTACCCTATGGAGCACCATGGACAGAAGACCTCTTTCGATCGCGATCATGCAAACCGGTGAGACCTTGCCAGAGTTGCTGCTTCGAAGCGGCGGATTCTTCGGGATGTTCACGGCTGCGCTGACCGCCCAGGGCGCGGAGGTGGAGACGGTGTCCGTCGATGTCACCGCGAAAAGTGAGCACGACCCCGCGATCGATATCGAGCGCTTCGATGGGGTCATCTTCACAGGGTCTCCCTCGATGGTGGCAGAGGACACCTCGTGGATGCGCTGGGGGGTGCGGACGATGCAGCAAGCGGTGCAACTGCAGGTACCGTTGCTCGGCGTCTGTTTCGGTCACCAACTCTTGGGCGTCGCCATGGGTGCTGACGTCGGGCCAAACCCGCGGGGCCGGGAGATCGGCTCGGTAGAGGTGGTCAGACACGATACGCGCCCAGACCCTCTGTTCGATGAACAGCCACTTCGCTTCATCGCCCAGGTCTCACACGTCGATGTCATTCGCGCCCCGGGGCCTCGACTCGAGGTACTCGCGCGAACCCGGCATGACGACGCGCACATCGTCCGTGCAGGTCCATGGGCGTGGGGAGTGCAGTTCCACCCGGAGTTTGACGTCGACACGGTGCGTGCATATCTGAACGCGCGGAGAGTCTTTGTCGACCAAACGCACGGAGCGGGTGCCACTGAGGCTCGCCTGGAGAGCCTCGCTCCCTCCCCGGATGCGGCGGCGCTGCTGCCCCGTTTCATCGAGGTCTGCCACCAGCGACGAGAGCAGCGACAACATACCCGTGGGGGCCTCACCTATGTCTCGTGATGTGCAGAAAACCAAGCGCGCAGGTCCGCCCGCGACGCTCGAAGAGCGGTTCATCGAGACCCGTGACGGCCATCGCCTATTCGTCACCCAGTGGCGCCCTCGTCGACCCAAGGGGGTTCCCCTCGTGCTCACCGACGGCCTTGGCTGCGAGGGGTACGCGTGGAGCTACTTGATTGATTACTTCAAAGGAGAGCGTCCCCTCGTCGCGTGGCAATACCGTGGCCACGGCCGATCCCCCGTACCAGAAGACCTCGACTGCCTCACCATCCCCAACATGGTGCGCGACCTCGAAGACGTCCTTACGACGACGAACACACATGAAGCAGTCTTCCTTGGCTACTCCATGGGCGTGCAGATCTTGCTCGAAGCTGTGCGTTCCCTGCGCGAGCGGGTGCGCGGCTTGGTCCTCGTGTGTGGCAGTTACGAACGCCCCATCGACAATTGGCACAATGCCCCAGAGCGGTACCGCGCCCCCACCATCGCGAACAGGTTGATGCGCCGGGTCTTCCCCTATCTTTCGGGAGCGTTCCTCCACTTCCCCGACCCTGCCCATCGGGTCTGGCGTTCCGTCGTACCTACGCGTCTCTCCTATGAGGTAGCGGTGCGCACAGAGGTGAACGGCAGGCGCATCGACCGCCGCGATTTCAGCCCTTACCTCGACCACATCGGCACAATGGACATGCGGGTCTTCGCGGCGCTGGCCCGAGCGCTCGCAGTCCATTCCGCTGCAGACCTATTGCCGACGCTCACCTGCCCGACGTTAATCATCGCCGGGCAACGCGACACCTTCGCCCCGGTGTGGCTCTCCGAGGAGATGCATCGACAGGTCCCCGACAGCGAGTTGATGGTCGTCAGAGATGGAACACATGCAACCCCTGTCGAACATCCCCAACTATTGAATTTGCGCCTCGAGAAGTTCCTGCGGGAGCGAGTAGAGCGGAATGTCCGCGGCGGCCGCCGCAGGAACAACAACCTCGCTCCGAGCGTGAATGTCAGCCCAAGGTCTCGATCAGAATCACACTGATGTTGTCTTTGCCGCCACGACTGTTGGCGGCATCGATGAGCCCCTGCGCTCCGTCCTCGATACCGGGAGCGAAGAGGAAGCGCGCGACCTCAGCGGGCTCGGAGACGTAGCCGTGTAGACCGTCGGAGCAGAGGAGAAAGCGGTCACCTGGCTGGACCTCGACGTCGACAGTGTCCACCTCGACGTAATCATAGAGTCCCACTGCGCGTGTAATGATGTTGCCGTGCGCAGCGGTCTTGGCCTGCTCCGGGGTGAGCAACCCCATCTTCACCTGCAGGTTCACTAGGGTGTGGTCCTCAGTGAGCTGTACGACTTGACCTTTGCGGCCGTGGTAGACACGAGAATCGCCCACCTGTGCGACGAAGGCGTGCTGTCCGGCGACCAGCAGCGTCGAGATGGTAGTGCCCATGCCCCTGCGTGCGGGGTCTTGCTCGGCTAAGCCGAAAACCATGTACGTGGCGGCCTGGACGGCCGCCTCGAGCAAGCGGCAGACCGCAGACGCTGCGGGCACCGACGGCTCTCGCAAATACGCCTGCACGACGCCGTACTGGTTCTTCACCATGGCGTGGATCTGGTCGATGGCCTCGGCGCTCGCCACTTCGCCTGCGGCGTGCCCGCCCATCCCATCTGCCACGACGTACAGGCCGGTGTGGTCGTCGATGAGGAATGCGTCTTCGTTGTGAAGCCGAACTCTGCCCACGTCGGTCTGTCCGTGTGACCGGGCGAAAGCCATTTGTGGGACCTCCTCACCAAAACCAAAGAACGTAGACACTACGCGAAAGTTGACGCCGAGAGTACAGGCGGCTGCGTGCGAGCGATCACCGACAACTGCCGGCCCGTCTTTCCCCCCTCTGCTCGGTGAGAGTACCACGTCTCTAGGTCGCTGTAGGTGCAGGAAGCACAAAATTCGATGCGATGGACACCAGCGCGGCGGAGCTGGCTCTCTACGAACCGAGCGAGGTCGAGGTGCGATCGGTCATCGCGTCCGTGGAACACCACCTCGCCGTCGGGCGCACAGGCCATGACCGCGCTCGCCACCTCAGGCCCCACCTCGAAGGCGCTCTGGCCGATGCACGGACCAATGCAGGCCACGAGCGCCGCGGGCGAGACCCCGCGGGCGACGAGCGCTGCGACCGTGGCCCCGATGATGCCACCAACGGCCCCTCTCCACCCCGCGTGCACCGCGGCAACCCACTCCCCATCTTCGGACGCGAGGAGCACGGGAGCACAATCGGCGGTTCGCACGCCGAGCGCGATGTCGGGTGCCGAGGTGATCAACGCGTCAGCCTCGATGGCGCTCACTTGCTCGACATCGTCGCTCGCATGGACCTCATACACCGCGTCGCCGTGTACCTGCATGGCGGTGTACAGCGCGGCTCGACCAACCCCTACCTGGAACCGAACCCGCGCGAGATTCTCTTCCACGCGCGCAGGGACATCGCCGACGAGAAAGCTCGTATTAAGCCCTCGCCATGGCGCCGGAGAGGTACCCCCGAGCCGACCGAAGAACCGGTGTGAAACGCCGGGTATCGAGGCGAGCAGTTCCGATTTCAGTCCGAGCGTAGTCACAAGGCTTACCTCCCCTTGGCGATGCCGAATGCAAGCCACACCACTCCGAGGATGGCAAGGGTGAACGCAACAAAGGAGATGGCAGGCAAGCCGAATGCAACGGCGGGCCCCGCGTCGAGCGTGGATGCACCGGTGAGAGCCGCAGCTGCCACCACTACCGATGCGCTGCCGCGATTCATGGCCCGCACCACTCTCGTCGAGACCGCCTCCAGGTCATCCACCGCGAGGCGGGTACGCAGTTCCCCCCCCTCGAGCTGCTGCAATAAGCGCTCGACGCGGCCCGGCACCTCCATGGCGACATCGGCGAGGTGGACGAGCTCCGCGGTCGCCACCGACTTGACCCGGTCAAGGCTGTATCGATCTCTGATCAATCGCTCGATGTAGGGGCGAGCGGCCTCGACGGGGTTCACCCCCTTCGCGATCTCCTTCGCGAGCCCCTCGGTGGTCACCATGGCCTTGAACATCATGGTGAAGTCGCTGGGCAAGCGGATCCGATGACGGACAGCCACCGTCGCGAGGGCACGCAAGAACGCGCCCATGTCGATCTCCTCCATCGCCCGGCCCACTGCGTGGCGCTCCAACGTCGCAACGACGGCGGACTCGAATGCCGGATAGTCGACCCGGTCAAGGGGAGTGCCGAGGCGATACCAAACCCTGGCTACCCCCTCGAGATCTTCGCGCAACACCGAGAAGATGATGTCGACCAGCTTCTCGCGCGTGGCCCGGGTCAACCGCCCCGTCATACCGAAGTCGATGATACCGAGCCGGCCGTCGTCTTCGAGGAAGACGTTGCCGGGGTGCAAGTCCCCATGGAAGAACCCGTCTTGAAACAACATTTGGTAAGCCGCGTCGAGGTAGACCGTAGCGATCTGCGTCCGATCTACCGATTCGGGGATTTCGGTGAGCTTCGCCCCTCTGACGCGCTCCATCGTCAGGACGGTCGTCGACGAGAGTTCGCGGAAAACCGCGGGAATGTGGACGCGGTCGGCCTTGGCGGAGAAGTTCTCCCGCATTCGATTGAGCGACTGTTGCTCAATGCTGAAGTCGAGCTCGCGCAGCAGGCTCCGCTCGAACTCTTGCACCATACCTTTGAGGTCGAAGAGATTGGCCTCCGGGAAGATGTCGCTCACTCGCTGCGCCAAGAAGCGCAGCAGGGACAAGTCCGCCTCGATGATGGGCCGCAGGTGCGGACGCTGCACCTTGACGACGACGTCATGACCGTCAAGGGTAGTCGCACCGTGCACCTGGGCGATGGACGCTGAGGCCAGCGGTACGACGTCGAAGCGAGCGAACAACGCCTCGGGTGGCGCGCCAAGAGCATTCGTGATTGCGGCACGAACCTCTCCCTCTGGCACCGGGTACACGCGGTCTTGCAGGCTGCGCAATCGGAACGCGAGATTCGGAGGCACGACGTCAGGGCGCGTCGAGAGGATCTGCCCGAATTTGATGAATGTGGGCCCAAGCTCTTCAAGCATGCGCACTGCGCGTGTGAACACGTCGAGCTCTGACGGTAATTCGCCCGAGTCTGCCGCGATGAGTTCTCGCCGGCGTTGGCCAGGCCTGCGACGACGGTCGACCAACACACCGAAACCGTACTTGGTGAGGATCGCCGCGATCTCGCGTGCCCGCCCGGCGTCTTGCACGACGGTCCGGAGGGACCTCGTCGTCAGATACAGGGTTCGGAGCACCGAGCGGGCCACCCCGACCTCACATCTCTTCTTCCGCCGAAACCGGCTCGTGCTCGGGCATGCTGAGTTCGAGGAGGCGCTGTAAGTTGTCCTCGGAGCGCTTGACTGCAAGACGCAAGAGCGCCTCTCGCACCTGAGGGTGGTCGTGCAACACGGTGTTGAGTCGCCCGACATCGAAGCGGAGCGCCCGCACAGCTGTGTTGCATCGCACCGTGGCGTTGTGCGGCTCGCCTGTGAGCGCACCGATCTCTCCGACAAATGCACCTTTGCCGATACTCGCCACGTACTTCTCGTCGCCGCGATCTAGCAGGGTTACGCTGGCGTCCCCGTCGAGCAGGACGAAAAAGTCTTCGGGCGCCCCGCCCTCCTCCACGAGCAACGTACCCGGGCCGAGTCGACGCTCCTCAGCGCCCTCCACCAATTGCATACCCGCCTCGGCATCGAGCATCGAGAAGAGCTTCGAGCGAGATCGCAATAGGCGAAGAAGGGCAGCAGTGGTCATGGTTGGCACCAATTGGACAAGCGTCGCTGTGAGGAAAGGTGGTGTCAAGATTTTGAGTCCCCCCTGACCGGCTGGGGGACAAGCACTGCCTCTGCGGGTTTGCTCCCCGCACGTCGCCAGCCATACTGTTTCGCAGGAGAGTCGCGCGCCCGGGGGCGGGGGGGGGGGGCGGGGGCTGGCGACCGAGGGTTGCCAACGGAGGGAACGTGATGCTTCGCAGGCTACTGTTGTGCACTCTATGGCTCGGACTCCCCGCGATTGGACTCGCGGAGACCAAGGCGGGGGACAAATGCACCCTCTCCCGTGACCTTGCTGTGCGCCTGCAAACCTCGAATGCGGGTTCCATGGACACCGAGTTCACCAAGGACTCCAGCGTCGTCATTTTGAAACCTGGTCCCCGTGTGACGCGCATCCGCAGTGGCGAACTTACCGCCATCGTTTCCACGGAATCCCTCGAGGCGGTGTGTGCTGTCCCGCAAGAGCAATGTCGACTCACCTCCGCCATCAAGATGGCGACCATACCCGCGGAAGGCAGTGCGAGCGGTCGCGTGGTGCGCGTGAAGGAAGGGACCCTTGTCGCGGTGCTAGAGAGAGGTCCTTTGCGTACGCGTGTGCTCGTCGGCTCCACCACCGGGCAGGTGAACTCTGCGCATCTGCAGGAGAAGTGTGTGCGCGAGGAGGGCCAAGCCCAGAAGGACGCAGTGAACGAGGCCCCCGCCCTCGTCGCACGAGCGGTGGCCATCGTAGCGGTGATCCCGTTCGCCGCCGAGGCGGGAGTAAGCGCCATCGACACCCGTACCTTCGAAGACGACGTCGCCCGCGCTCTCGCCCGCCGACGAAAGGATGTGCAAGCGCCGCTCGATCCGCGCCCAGGGAGTGACGAGCGTGTGCTCAGCCTTGAGCAAAACCTCACGCGAGCCGCAGATGTCGGGCGCCAGATGGGCGTTCACTACGTGGTCACGGGGCACCTCACTGGGCAAGG
>JBMTAX010000093.1:0-8601 GCA_049429145.1 Myxococcota bacterium | reverse complement strand
GTATGACACTGCGGTCCGGAAGCACAAGACCGATGTATGAATTATTCGGCGACTTCTTCCTCCGAGGATGCACCGAAAACGCGCAAGGCAACTGCGGCGGCGCTGCCCGCGCCAGCGGCGGCGCCAAGCCCCGCGCCTAGCAAGATCCCCGTGGCAAGGGTGCCGCTCCACTCGGGCCGGGTGGTGTTCGGGAACCACACCCCGGGGGCGGGACCGTGCAGACCAAGGGCGAGGCCGTAACCGACCCCAAGGCCGAGCAGCGCACCGAGCCCGGTGCCCGCCACGGCGCTCCCGGACACCACGCCGACCCCTGCGGGCTCGAGGAAGGGCATCGCCCCGAAGGCGCTACCCCCAGCTGCCCCCAGGGCAGGCAGCGTCCAGAACCCGAGCCACATCGGCATCTCGATGGAACGAAAGGTGGCCCTCGGGGTGAGCGACCAAAGGCCGCCATTGGTGAACGCGGCCGCGACGCCGAGACCTGTGCCCGTGAACGCCATGAGCGCGGCTGACGTCGCGGCGCTCACAACCTTCATGGTGGCAGGACCGGGCTCCACTGCCGCGGGCGAGGACTCGTCGTCGGAAGCGAAGCGCGCCCCGCTCTCCGCCTCAGCATCCGACGCAAGCTCCGCGTTCTCCAGCTCATCCCAGGATGAAGGTTCTTGGGCAGCGAGCGGGGCGGCGAACACGAAGAGGGCGGCGGCGAGGGGGCGAAGTCCCATGGGTGGCTCCAGGTGACGCGAGGTCGCAGGCGGCTTGTCATCGATAGCGCGGAGGACGTCAACTCAGCGCGCCATCGGTGGCGACGTCAGAGCGAGAAGGCGCTTGTGTATCGCCGCCTCGGTGAAGCTGCGACGCAAGTAGAAGCCCCGGGGCAAGGTCGCAAAGAGCTCTCCCTCGCCGTCGTGGGCCCGGCGTCGCACCCGAGCATTTGCGGCTTTGGGGCGCACCTGCAGCGCGACTCCGCGTCGCGCGCTGATGGCGTCAGCGAGGCCATCGGCGATGAGCGCGGCGAGGTCTTCCCAGTCAGCGCGCAAAACGCGCTCCTCCTGCTCGTCGAGGGGAGCGAAAACCGCCACGCCCACGCGACGGTCTTTGGCCTGCAACGAAGGCTCACTCTCGATCAGCACATAAAGCACCCGGGCCAACTTCTGCCGCACTTTGGAGGTGGCCCATGTTTCGTCGGCGAGGTGGGTAAGGGACGCCGTACAGACGAAGGTCGACTCCCGCGGACGCCCGCTGCGGTCGACGGGAAGGGTCTTCAGCTCGACCCCGAGTGCCTCGAAATCCGGGAGGGGGCGCGTACTGGCGGTGGTGCCAAGGGCTATCTCGAGTAGCTTCCCGACATAGCCTTTGTGCCGCCCGAGATCTTCGGGAAACGGCTCCTCGAGTGCGTTGGCGAGCTGGCCAAGGGTGAGGCCGGCAAGCCGGTGAGAACGGGCAAGGAGCTCCTCCAGGGTGCCTGGCGGCTCGGTGGGGCGCAGGGACAGAGACGGGGACATGGGGGTCCGGGCGAAGAAGGCAGGGGAGAAGCGAGTCTACCCTCCGCTGCCGCCTCGAGGCCGCAATTCATCGAATTTCTGAGGCACGCCGGTCGCCCAGGGTGACCGCAACCATCTGAACTTATGAATGTTCCCCGATCTGGCGCCGTTGGTGCGGCTCCTGCGAGACTTGAGCCCGCGCCTGCCGCACCGCCGAGGAGACCTCATGCAGACCCCCCGAATTTTGCCTCTTACCGTTCTCGCGGGGGCCGCCGCCCTCGTCGTGAGCATCACCCCCACTCCAGCAAGCGCTTGCGGCGGACTCTTCTGCTCGACCTCACCGGTCGACCAGAACGCCGAGCGCATCCTCTTCGAGGTGAACGAAGACGGCAGCGTCACGGCCACCGTCGAGATCTCCTACAGCGGCGACCCAGAAAACTTCTCGTGGATCGTCCCCGTCACCGAGACGCCGAGCAGTGTGCACGCCGACACGCCCCCCTCGGCGCTCAGGCTCCTCGATCTCGCCACGGCGCCGGTGATCATCCCGCCACCCACCACCTGTGACAGCGGTGGCTTTCTCCGCGGCGGCGTCATCGACAGCAGCGCCCCCACCGCAGCCGAGAGCGCTGACGGGGGCGTCACGGTGGAGGATCTGCCGGTGGTGGGTCCCTATGACCCCGAGGTGATCTCCGCGGACGACCCCGAGCTCCTCATCGAGTGGCTCGAGGAGAATGGCTACACAATCACCGAGGAGATGAAGCCCTTCATTGCAGAATACGTCGGGGGTGGGTTCAAGTTCCTCGGGGTGAAGCTGACGCCGAACTCAGGTGTCACCGACATTCGTCCCTTCTCCTTCACCTGCCCCGCGGCCGGGGTGCTCGTGCCGTTGAAACTTACCGCCATTGCGAGCGAACCTGAGATGGGTGTGCTCGTCTTCGTGGCCGGCGAGAAGCGCTATGCGTCCCAAAACTTTCGCATGATCGACGTCGACACTGACCAAGTGCAATTCGACCCGGCCATCGGCGCGAGCAACTACTACCCCTTGGTGAGCTGGCTCATCGACGAAGAGGGCGGCACCGCGTTCGTCACCGAGTACGCCGATGGGGCGGCTGACGTGCGGCAGTCGGTCTCGGGTCAGTTCCTCAACACTGCCGACTTCGAGGAATCGCTGAGCTACATGCAAGGGGTGCTCGACAAGCATGACTACCTGACGCGCATGTACACCCGCATCAGCGGGTGGGAGATGGTGGACGACCCCGTGTTCGCGCCCTTCGACGGTGCCGACGTGTCGAATATCCACGATCTCTCGAATCGCCCTGCTGTCGAGGTGTGCGGCGGCAACGTGGAGGCCGTGCCCTGCGGGCAGACCTATTGCGGCGCGGGCCAACAGTGTGCCACGACGTCGTCGGGCGCCGATGCGTGCGTGTGTAGCGATGGCTTCGTCGCGCGGGCCATCACAGCGCCGGTAGGACGCGGCCGGGGGCTCGCGCAGTCGGTCACCTGCCAGGACGCGAGCCTCGACATGCTGGCGTCCCTCGAAGGGGCCGCAGACCCGTGTGCGGGCGTGAGCTGCGGCGAAGGGGGGCAGTGCGTCGGCGTGAACGGGTTCGCCACTTGCGCATGCGAGAGCGGCTATGCCGCACGCCTCGATTTCTCCGGCAATGGCCTCGGCCTCACGTGTGATCCCGTCGTCAGCATCTTCGGACCGGAACAGCTCCTGTGGCCTCGCGGCTGGAGCGACCTCGGATGTTCCTGCGATGCGAGCAACGCGAAGGCGCTGCCGACGACGGGTCTCGGGGTATCGATCTTTGGCCTCGCGCTGCTCGTCCGCCGTCGACGAAAGCGCTAACTCGAGCTGGCATCGCGCCACCGGCCCCATCACGAGGCCGGTGGCGGTTTCCGAGCCTGTGCCAAAGGAAAAGCTATGCTGCGTCAGTGCTCTCTCGTTGCAGGGCTTTCGATGGCTCTTACCAGCGCGTGTAATCCCCTCGCCGCTCCGGTGGCCGCGGCTTCGGACGAGGGGATAGCGCCATGGTCTTTCTGTCCACTGGCCCCCTCGGCACCTTCTGCAATCGACCCGACACGTCTATGGCTACAGTTCAGCCCCGACGCGCTTTACTGCTCC
The DNA here is from genome assembly GCA_049429145.1 of Myxococcota bacterium. Lineage (GTDB taxonomy): Bacteria > Myxococcota > UBA727 > UBA727 > CAYLZW01 > JBMTAX01. The sequence goes on along the minus strand of JBMTAX010000093.1, from coordinate 4,998 downwards.
CTCGAGCAGAGCCGTGACGTCGACGACCGCTCGGCTTATGCGCAGCTCGACGAAAAACGACAGCTGCGTTTGGTGGCCGGGGACAACTTCCTCCCCATGGGGGACGGCACCCATGAACACGCGCTCGCCCTATGCGTGCTCGGCGCGAACAACGAGAACGTGCTCGGCCAAGACTTCCGAGGCGAGTGGCGGGTCGAGCGCAGCACCCAGGTCAATGGTGAGCGGGTTCGCTACCGCTACGTCCATAAAGGTTTCTCCCCCGATGGGGATATGGCGAACGCGTCCCTGGAGCTGCGGGGCTACGCTCATGACCTCGTGGGGGGCGTGCGTCTCGACGGTGAAACCTGGCCCGCCCAAGACCCCTCTCTGCTGCTCGCACTCGACGAAGAGGCCCGGCGTACGACCTTCGACGCCTGCCGGCTTGACGAGGCCATCGCGACACATGTTGTCTCTTTCGAGGGTGGACAGCTCGAGCTCTCCCTGCAGATCGACGATGAATGGCCGGGATGGTTGCGTCCAAAGCGAGCGCGCCTCTTGGCAGCGACAGGCTTTGTCGAAGGCATCGCGGTGTCGCAAGAGTCGTTTTGGCATCTCGGGGTGCGGGAAGCGTGGCCGGGTTCCAGCGTGCTCGATGTCGCGGTGCGCTTTTCAGAACCTGCGGGGGCTAGCTGCGGACTCTCTCTGCTCCTCCCAACATCTCCGTCGCCGGAGGCCAGCGGCGCCGTCATCAAGGAGAAGTGCGACGGGAGCCGGGAACAAGTTCCGCTCACGTCGCACATGCTGAGGTGAGGAGTGCTATGAAGGGGGGCCGCAGCCCAACTCAAGAGCAGGGGAAGAACGCACTGGCCTCGGGGTCGTAGCAGAGCCCGCTGTCATCGGTGCTGTCGCTGTCTCTGCCGTCGTCAGCGGTACCATCGCCCGAGCCCGCGGGGTCGTTCGAATCGTCGGAACCTGCTGTGCCCTCGGCGCTATTATCGTCGGTGGTGGAGCCGCCGAGCCCGCCGCCGGTGGTGACGCCGAGGCCATCGTCATCGTCATCGTCACTGCTGTCACCACCAGTGCTGTTGTCTTCACCGCTGTCACCTTCGCTGCCGTCGTTGTCGTCGAGGTCAATGCCAGGCCCGCCACCCTCGGGGTCGAAAACGCCAGCGCCATCATCGTCCTCGGCGTCATCGCCGCTGCCAGGGGTGCTGTCGTCGTCGCTGCTGCCATCATCATCGCCGGCGTCGCCGCCCGGAACACCATCTTCGCCTGCACCGGGGACGCAGCCGTCGATGGGCGCAGCGGTCATCCCGTCGGCGCGAATGACGGGCCTCAAGAGGTAGCTGTCGTCGGCACCACGGCCGTGAATGTGGATTGCCTTTGAGGCGCGCGTGGAGAGCTCCAGCGTGGCGCTTTCGCATGGCCCAATGTTCCAGTTGCCCTTGATCTTGATTCCGCTCTGGCTTCCCGACGGGGTCAACAGGGGGTGCCTCTCCCCGGCGCTGTCGACGACATAGGCCGCCTCGTCCTCGAGCACGTACAGGCGCAGCTGCGTCACCTTGCCCGTGGGAAGTGCTGCGATGCCAAGGTCGGCCGCCGACTCGGACAGGCGCAGGAAGTCGACCTCGACGCGCCCTTCCATCAAGGGGAGCCATCCACGACCCGCAATGTGCGCCGAAACCGCGTGGACGATGGCCTTGGCTTCTTGCAGCTGGCCCCCGTGAGCGTCGCGGAGCGGAGTTCGGTCACCGCTGTTCTGTAAGGTAAGCCGTAAGGCGCTGCCCGATCCGGCACCGATAAGAGCAAGGTTGTCTTCGTCACCGGCGACCGGCCGACCACAGGCCGCGCAGAACACCAGGGCGACAGTAAGAACGTTTCCAAGGGAGCGCATCATGCGGGTCACCTCCAGGGTGGAGGCAGGGTAAGCAACGTGCGCGCCAACTCCCGAAGCTGCGCGGGAGGCCGACCCTGCCCTTCCACGCGCGCGAACGAGCGGCAGATGCAGCCGTACCGTACGCCCGAGTACAGTGTCCCGTACACCCGATCGACGGCGAGACCGCCCCACGGGTGCGCCACCAGTGTGGAGCGACCGATGGCTTTTGACGAGGAGACGCTGACCACGACCGGGGAGATGAGCCTCGGCTACGCCGCCGATGGCGCTCACCTCGCTACGCTGCGGCGGGTGTTCGACGGTGCGACCCGTGCGGTGAGGGCCGAACTGCTGCCTCTCGCGCGCGTCGTCCCCATAGGAAGGGCGGTGACGGGACCAGAGACCATCTGTCTTCCCGACGACCACAAGGTGTCGCGCGAACATGCGCTCCTGACCACTGACGTCTCCGGCGAAGTACGGCTCAAGAACCTCAGCCGGAATGGCACACGCGTGAATGGCGTGCGGGTCGACGACACGGTGGTGCTTCACGACAATGACATCGTGCGCGTGGGCGACAGCTGCTTCGTCTTTCGTAGGTGGAGTCTCCACAATCAAGACGCCGAAGTGCCAGGCCTCATCGGATCTGCACAAAGCATCAGCCAGCTCCGCTCGACCCTGGCCCTCGTCGGCCCAAGCGACACCATGGTGCTCCTGCTCGGGGAGACGGGTGTCGGCAAAGACGTGGCGGCCCGTGGTCTGCATGCTTTGAGTGGGCGTCACGGTCCCCTCGTGACTGTGAACTGCGGTGCCATCCCCGAGAACCTCGCGGAAAGCCAGCTATTCGGACACCGCAAAGGTGCCTTTACCGGCGCACAGGAAGACCGCGTCGGATTCCTGCGCCAAGCCCACGGAGGAACCCTGTTCCTCGATGAGGTCGGAGAGCTACCCCTCGCCCTTCAGCCCAAGCTCTTGCGGGTGCTCGACAGCCAAGAGGTCATTCCCGTGGGGGCGACCACGGGCTTCCAATGCAACACCCGGGTGATCGCCGCTACCAACCGAGACCTCCTCGCGGAGGTTCGGCGAGGGAACTTTCGTGCGGACCTCTACGCGAGGCTCGCGGAGATCACCGTCCGTTTGCCGCCGTTGCGCGAGCGGAGGGAGGACATTCTGGCCTTGGTACATCACTCTCTCGGAGCAGATGCCCCCGCTATGAAGGCGAGCCTCGCCGAGGCGCTCCTGCTGCATGATTGGCCCTTCAATGTGCGAGAGGCGATCAAGCTCGCGCGGGAGCTGCAGCTGCGTGGCGCCGGGATGCCAGCGCTCGACCTCTCCCTCGTCGCAGAACGGCTGAGTGCGGGCCCGCCGGTGGAATCGTCGTCGACGGGACCAGAAGCCTCGGGTCCCGCTCCCCGTGCAGCCTCGGTGACACCAGCGGCTCCTCCCGCGGTGCCCGCCCCTACCGCCGCAGAACTGATGGAGCTGCTCGCGCGCCACGACGGCAAGATTGCGCAGGTCGCTAAAGCGACGGGCCGGTCGCGGACCCAGGTCTACCGCTGGATCGAACAGCACGGCATCAACCTCGAGGGGTACCGCACTGTCTGAGTGACGAAGCGGGGATGCGCCGAATCGATACGACGACAAACAGCCGGTGATCGCCACGTGTGAGCGGCGATAAGCTTAGGGCGCTTCATGGAGGCCCAACTGATGCCCTCGCCTTCCTTTCGCCACCTGCCTCTGGTCGTCGCGCTTCTCGGCTGTGTCGCTTACCTCAGCGGCTGTTGCTGCTGCCCGCTGCCGACGGACTTCATCGGCCTCCGTGCGCCAGGCCGAAATGCTCTCCCTGACGTCCGACACTTCACTGCACCAGCGCCTCACCTCGCCAACCCCGCATCGCAACGCTACTGAACCGGCAGGGAAAGGGCAGCTTCGGCCAAAGACGCCTTCAGCCCCCACCTCCGCGCGTCTTCCGTGTAGAGTAGCTCGGTGCCCTTCGACGCTACCCGATGTCGTCTCCTGCTCGTCGGCAAAATGCTGGCGAAGTTAGGACCATTCCTCGAGGCACGCGGCTACAACAGTGTCGTCGCAGAGCCCTCGGGGGCTTCGGCCGCGACCTTGCTCGCTCAAGAGAGCTTTGACCTCGTGCTCCTAGAGTTGAACCTCCGCGACATCGAGCTGCGCGATTTCTTTCGGCAAGCGAGACGGAACCAAGCTGACGCATCGTTCCTGCTGCTCGCGGCTCCGAGCGACGCCGAATCGGTGGTGAGCGCGTTGGTGCTCGGCGCCGATGGCTACATTCCGCTGCCTCCCGACGAGAAGGAGCTGATGCAAGTGCTCTCTCGTCATGGCATGGCGGCGATGCAGCGGAAGAACGAAGATCCCGGGGGACAGCCCGGGGTCGCAGAGCGCATCGCCAGCCTCGAGCAACAGCTCGAATCGATGCGTTCGCGTCACCAAGCGGCGGAGGCCGCCCAGGTGAAGCTCACTGGCGAGCTGAAGCAGGCCAAAGACCAGACCGCAAAGCTCGAGAAGGAACTTGTCGAGGCGCGCAAAACGCCGAGTGTGCCCGCGGGCCACAAAGTGATCGAGCTCGCCAAGCTAGAGGCCCTCGAACAGCGGGCTGATTTTGCCGACTTCCTCGAGAGTGAAAATGACGAGGTAAAGAAGGAGCGCGATGCTCTGCGCGCGCGGGTCGGCGCGCTTTCGGGAAGTGGCGATGCGAATGCCTTCGATGAATCTACGGGCACCTTCGCTCTGGACGACGATACCGGCGAGGGAGGCGCAGCCGCTGTTGCCTCCGGCGACAGCGAAGAGGAGATCTTTCTCGACGACGACGAAGATGAACCTGGGGCGAGTTCGAGGCCGTCAATGCCTGAAGCTGGGCCCACGAAAGCTGTCCCTGCGACGGCCACCGTCGGAACGCTTGCTGATGATGATAGTAATGATGATGATTTCATGGGGGAAATGAGCGAGGAGATCGACCTCGCGGCGATTGAAGCGCTCGCGAAGAGAAGCCCGGGCAAACCTGCACCACCCCCTGGCCCGGTGCCGCCTCCCTTCGACACCTCGGAGTTGGAGCTCAATGCGTTCACGGATGGGCCCGGCCTCGAGGAGCTCAGCTCGGAGTTTGACCTCGCCGCCATCGAGCG